>NZ_CEVIVD010000189.1:0-1922 GCF_982290655.1 Protofrankia sp. CiP1_Cm_nod3 | reverse complement strand
TTTCCCGGGACAGCGCGCAGTTGCCGTTGACGTCGGCGGTGTCAGCGAACCGGTACACCTACGCCAACGCCAACCCGCTGACGTACAGCGACCCCAGTGGTCATAACGCTGCTGTTATAGGCGGGGAGGTTGGGTGTGCGGTTGGTGGGCTGTTCGGGTGCGTGGTTGGTCTTGTAGCTGGTGCGGTTGTCACGGCGGCTGTGGCGTACGCGGCCGATCGGGCTATTGATCATGTTTTGGATCGGGGTGATTCACGGGGGGCCTCGGTGCCGGCTGCTGTTCCGGCGGTGTCGTCGGTGTCGAGGCCGTGGGTGGATGGCTGGTCGGCGGGGGCTTCCCTGAGTGTGGCTCCGGCGCTGCCTGGGGGTGGGAGTCTGCCAGTTGGTGGCGGCTCATCGGGTGGGAGCACGGGTAAGTCGGGCGGGACTAGTGTCCTGAGTCTTAGATTTCTATTCTGATCGTATACTGGGTTATGCCTGGTCCGAGTGCCGTGCCGATCGAGCTGTCCACCGTGGAACGGGAGGTGCTGGAGGGCTGGACGCGGCGGCGTAAGACCGCGCAGGCGCTGGCGCAGCGTTCCCGGATCGTGCTGGCGTGCGCCGCTGGGGCGACGAACGCGCAGGTCGCGGCGGATCTCGGGGTCAGCCGGGTCACGGTGGCGAAGTGGCGGGACCGGTTCGCGGCTGACCGGTTGGAGGGGCTGTCGGACGAGCCGCGGCCGGGCCGGCCGCGCACCGTGTCCGACGTGAAGGTCGACGAGGTCATCACCAGGACGCTGGAGGAGAAACCGGCCAACGGCGACACCCACTGGTCGAGCCGGTCGATGGCCCGGGCATCGGGACTGTCGCAGTCGACGGTCTCGCGGATGTGGCGGGCGTTCGGGCTCAAACCGCACCTGGTCGAGACGTGGAAGCTCTCGACCGACCCGCAGTTCGTGGAGAAGGTCCGGGATGTCGTCGGCGTCTACCTCGACCCTCCCGAGAAAGCGATCGTGCTGTGCGTCGACGAGAAGTCGCAGATCCAGGCCCTGGACCGCACCGCGCCGGTCCTGCCGCTGATGCCGGGCACGCCGGAGCGGATGACCCACGACTACGTCCGCAACGGCACCACCAGCCTGTTCGCCGCGCTCGACCCGACGTCCGGGGCGGTGATCGCCCAGCACTACCGGCGCCACCGCGCCCAGGAGTTCTTGCGGTTCCTCAAACTGATCGACGCCTCGGTACCGACCAGCTACGACCTGCACCTGATCCTGGACAACTACGCCACCCACAAGACCCCGGCAGTGAAGAAGTGGCTGCTGCGCCACCCCAGGTTCCACCTGCACTTCACCCCCACCTCGTCCTCGTGGATGAACCTCGTCGAACGCTGGTTCGCCGAGCTGACCACCCGCAAGCTGCGCCGTTCGACGCACCGCTCCGTCGTCGAACTCGAAGCCGACATCCGCAAGTGGACCAACGCCTGGAACAAGGACCCGAAGCCGTTCATCTGGACCAAGACCGCCGACCAAATCCTCAAGACCCTCGCCGCCTACTGCGAACGAATTAACGACTCGGGACACTAGCGGGCGGGCTGTTCCGAAGACACGGGCGAAGCCGCCGCAGGTGAGGCCGGAGCCGCGGTCGCCGATTCCGGCGATTCTGGCGCCGGCGCCGGCACCGTTGCCGCCGGTGGGGGTGGTGTGGTCGTCGGCGTCGGCTATCGCCTCCCAGGCGGGCTGGTCGCCGCAGGGTGGGCCGTTCACTGTGCCGGCGTGTGCGTCGGGGAGCTGCGCGGATGGGCTGTCGGCGGCTGCTCGTGCGGGGGACGCCGGGCCGGGGATAACCGATTTCGCGGAGGCCAACTGCGCCGCCTCCGGGGGTGCGCAGCCGCTGGCGGGGGCGTGTATGCCGCCGCTGCCGGTGTTCCCCGCGGATCCGGCGGAA
>NZ_CEVIVD010000188.1:6954-8464 GCF_982290655.1 Protofrankia sp. CiP1_Cm_nod3 | reverse complement strand
TCCCACAGCTCCAGGCACAAAAATCACGATGTACTTCCCTTTGCCACTTTGATATTTCAAATTAATACGTTAGACGTTTCAATGACCTGGAACGGTTCATACGGTTACACCAGCGGCATTGGCGACCGGAAGCACCCGAAGCAGTGAAGAAAGCTCAGTGAGCTGCGTTATAAACGGGCCCAACGGACGAACGGGCGATTACCGTATCGACTATGGCGCCAGCAGGACTTTCCTGGCAGACGCTGCACGATGTCGGTGCCCTCGCATTGGTCGACACCGCTTCGCAACGAGCTGCCTCGGTCGTACGACCATGTACTCCCGAACTCGACATCACCGACATCGTGGAAGCCGAACGCCTGGTCCAGGCGTGGGCGGACGCGACCACCCGCCAGGAGGCGGAGGCGGCCCTGGCCACGCGCCTGCGGGTCGACTCCGTACGCCTCCTGCAGTCGTTGGGCTGGCTGCTGGCGATGTGGGCGGTGACCCTGCATCTGCGGACCGGCGAACAGCCCCACGTGGTCATCCGGTCGCTGACCTACCGCGGGGTGTGGCGCGGCGCGCAGGCACCCCTTTCGGAACATGTGTGGGAGTCGCTCAGCGAGCGGATCCGCGTCGGCGCGCTGGCCGCGCTGACCGGGGACGCGGACATCACCCACGCTTTCCGGCAGGCGGTCCAGCGGCCCACGGGCATCGACGAGGTGCTGTTGCACCACGCCCTGGTCGTGATGGACGACCTGGCCCGCAGCATGCATGCCATCGGTGTCGACCCGACCGGCCTCGCCCAGACCCTGGCCGTGTACACGGCGCAGCCGTCCGCCATTCAGCCCCCGTCCTTCCGTCCGTTGAAATGAGCACGATGAGCACCTGGGACGAACACCCGGAACGAGCACTTGGAACGAGCACGGTCGCCGCCGCCGCGGCGCCCCGGTCATGTGGCGTCGATGCCGATGGTGGGTATCGTGTCGTCAGGCCGCCTGCCGACAATGCCGTTGGCAGGGCTGACGTGGCAGTGCTGATGACGGTGCCGGCCGGATGACAGTGCCGGCCGGATGACGGTGCCGGCCGGGCATCCTCTCATGATGGTCGGCAATCGCTGATCGGGCCTGTGGCGGGTTACACCACAGCATGCGTCTCCCTACCATCCACGGCCGTCCGCGCGGACGGCACAGAGCATCCATGATCTTTGTCGCAGGCGGCCCGGGCTTCGGGCCGGGCGGTTCGGACACCCCTCAGGTTCCATGCGACAGTTGGATGTCCGGTGCGGCACGCATGGGAGCGGGTGGATGGGTGGAGCGGCGAGCGGGCCCGTGGGAACCAGCCAGGGACCAGCGGGAGCCAGGCGGGAGGCGGAGGCCTCCCCCGCTCGCCATGGTGTCGCCGCGACCGTCCACCGGACGCATCTGCCCGGCCACGACCATCGACGAGAGCACCACCGGACCGGAGAGCTGACGGTGACCACCTTGTCCGACCCGCCCACGGCCGGCTCCCCACCCTCCCGTCCCACACCCGC
>NZ_CEVIVD010000188.1:5857-6332 GCF_982290655.1 Protofrankia sp. CiP1_Cm_nod3 | reverse complement strand
CCACCCTCCCGTCCCACACCCGCCGGCTCAGCGCCCACCGGCTCAGCGCCCACCGTTGCCGCGGGGGCGGCCGGGGCGCCGCGGGCCCGGCAGCGGCTGCGCACGGTGGAGATCGTCGAGGCCGCGCTCCTGGTCGATCTGGTCATCGCGATCTGCCTGGTCACACGTTTCCTCCCCTTCGGCTGGCTGCTCACGATCGTCGCGACGGTTCCGGCGGCGACGCTTGCCGCCCGGTGGCGGCTACGGGCGGCCTGGACGGCGATGGTCGCGGCGCTGGCGGTGGCCGTCCTCATCGGCGGCACCGGCTTCGCGATCACGATCACGTCCTGCATGATGACCGGCACGCTGCTGGGCGTCGCGCACCGTCGCCGCTGGGGCCTCGTACGCACCACGGCGGTCGGTCTCGTCGCGCTGTGGGCACCGGTGGCGCTCGGCATGAACGCGCTGTTCTACGTGCTCACCGATCTGCGGGCGC
>NZ_CEVIVD010000188.1:4463-5507 GCF_982290655.1 Protofrankia sp. CiP1_Cm_nod3 | reverse complement strand
GGCGCCCGCAGCAGCCTCGTCCACGTCGGGATCGGCCCGGACAGCCCGGGCCTGCGCACCGCGGACGCGCTCCTGCGGTGGGGCGCGGAGCACTGGTGGGCGCTGCTGCCGATCGCGCTGCTGGCCAACACCAGCGTCAACGTGCTCACCGCGGCCGTGGTCACCCGTCCGGTGCTGCGCCGGCTCGCCGTCGGCGCGCCGGAAGCCCGGTCCGACCACCCGAACGCGCCCATATGGGCACCGGGGCCGGCGCCGGCGCGCCGGAAGCCGGCGGCCCGGGGGTGTCCGGAACCGCCCGCGGCGGAACAGCCTCCACATCCGCTGCCCGTCCGCCTGGAATCCGTCACCTACCGCTATCCCCATGTGACGCGGGATGCGCTGCGGGACGTGTCACTGACGATCCGGCCGGCCGAGTTCGTGGCGATCGTCGGCGGCAACGGCTCGGGGAAGTCGACGCTCGCCCGGATCATCAGTGGCTGGCATCCCACCGACGGGCGGGTGCTGCGGCCCGGCGACTGCGCGCTGGGCCGCACCGGCGGCACCGCTATGATCTTCCAACGTCCGGAGTCGCAGGTCCTGGGGGTGCGGGTCCTCGACGACGTCGTCTGGGGCCTGCCCGACGGCGCCACCGTCGACGTGGAGGCCCTGCTGGCGCGGGTCGGGCTCGCGAACGTCGCCGACCGCGAAACCGCCACGCTCTCCGGCGGGCAGCTCCAACGGCTGGCGGTCGCGGCCGCGCTCGCGCGGGCGCCCCGGCTGCTCGTCTCCGACGAGTCCACCGCCATGGTGGACACCGAAGGCCGCGACCAGCTCACCGACCTGCTGGCGCGGCTGCCGGACGAGGAGGGAGTCGCGGTCGTCCACGTGACCCATCACCCGGCGGAGGCACAACGGGCGCACCGCCGGATCGTCCTCGACGCGGGCCGGCTGACCTCGGCGAGCGCCCCGGCGGGCGGTGTGCCGTGCGCGTCCCCCTGGCGCCCGCCGCGGGCCCGGCCCGCGCAGTCCCGCTCGATGGCCCTCCCGTCACCCATCCCGCCGTCC
>NZ_CEVIVD010000188.1:0-4438 GCF_982290655.1 Protofrankia sp. CiP1_Cm_nod3 | reverse complement strand
GTCCAGCCCGGCCAGCAGACCCGCCACGCCCGCCATACCCGCCGCACCCGCCGCACCCGCCGCACCCGGCGCACCCGCCGCACCCGGCGCGCCTGTCACATCCGGCATACCCGCCGTGTCCGCCGTGGACGCCGCGGCCAGCACGGTCGGCATGCCCGCCGCGACCGACACGCCCGGCCCGCTGGAGCGGGCGGCGAGCCGGACTCCCCCGGTGGATCCGCCCGCGGTCATCCCCGTCCCACCGGCTCCGCCGGCCGCCGCTGTCCCGCCGGCCGTCCCCGCTCCGCCGGCCACCCCGGCTTCACCGATCAGACCGATCAGACCGGCCGTATCAGCCGGGTCGGCCGGGTCGGCCGCACCCGCCGGGCAGCGGCTCGCGCGGACGGCCGCGCTGGTCCGCCTCGACGGGGTGGGGCAGGTCTACTCGCCCCGGTCACCATGGGCCCGCCGGGCGCTGCGCGACGTCTCCTTCTGCCTGGACAGCGGTGAGGCGGTGCTGGTCCGCGGCCGCAACGGCTCGGGCAAGTCGACGCTGGCCGCCGTCCTCGCCGGTCTGCTGACTCCCTCGGAGGGTGCGGCCCACCTCGCCGGCCAGCCGCTGACCGCCTGCCCCGGCGAGATCGGGTTTGCCGTGCAGCACTCCCGGCTGCAGCTGCTGGCGCCCACCGTGGGCGCTGACGTGCGCGCGGCGGCCGGCGTGGGCGTGGCCGCCGCCGACGAGGCCCTGGCCGCGGTCGGGCTCGACCCGGAGCTCTTCCGGGACCGGCGGGTGGAGGATCTCTCCGGTGGGCAGATGCGCCGGGCCGCGCTCGCCGGGCTGATCGCCTGCCGGCCTCGGCTGATGATCCTCGACGAGCCGTTGGCGGGCCTGGACGCCCCGTCCAGGCGGATTCTGATCGATGTCCTGGTGAGCCTGCGCGCCCGGACCGGCCTGACGCTGGTGGTGATCTCCCACGACTTCGACGACATGGCCCGCCTGACCGAACGGATGCTCGTCCTGGAAGCCGGGCGACTGGTGCATGACGGACCGTTCACCGACGGCGCCACCGGAGACATACCGTGTCACCCATCCGCGCCGCTGCCCCATCCCCGGCCGGCCGGGGCCCGCACGGAGGCCGAACTCCTCGACGTCACTTCTAGTGATCGCGATAGTTTGAGTAATTGTGACGATACTTTCTGCATCCAGAACGGCACAGCCCAGGCCGGCGACGGCCACAGCGACGGCGATGCCGGCCGCAGCGACGGCAGTGCCGGCCACAGCAATGCCGATAGCGGCAGTAGCGGTGACAGCGATACCGACAGTGATGGTAGCGGCGACGGGCAGGTAGGCGATGCCGGACGCCCGGGCTGCGTGCCAGCGCAGGGACCGGCGACCGTGGCCTCACGACCGCCGTCGGGAAGATCGGGGAACAGGAGCATCCGCGGCCCGGCCGGCTCCCGCCGGGGCCGGTTCGGCCGGCGGCGGCCGGCCAGGCACGGGCACCGTACCGAGCCGAACCTGTTGCGCTACATCCCCGGTGGCACCCCGGTGCACCGCCTGTGGGCCGGCACAAAACTGATCATCATGGCGCTGCTCGGCGTGCTGATCGCCGTACGGCCGTCCTGGCCGGTGATCGGAATGGTCGCGGGGTTCGTCGGCGTCTCCATGGTCGTCGCCCGGATCCCGGTCGGTGCCGCCCCGCGCCTGCCCCGCTGGTTCTGGTACGGCCTGCTGATCGGGGTGCTGCTCACCGCCCAGTCGCACGCGGCACCGTTCGTCACCGTCGGTGGCGTACAGCTGTCCGTCGGTGGCATGCTGGACTGGCTGCGGCTGACGTCGGCGTCCATGACGATGTTCGCCGCGGCCGCGCTGCTGGGATGGACCACACCGCTGTCGGAGCTGGCGCCCGCCCTGGGCCGACTGCTGGCGCCACTGCGCAGGCTGCGGCTGCCGATCGACGAGTGGGTCGCGACGGTGGCGCTGTCCATCCGCTGCCTGCCGCTGCTCGTGGACGAGATCCGCATGCTGCTCGCGGTCCGCCGGCTGCGCGTCGGGCCGCGGCCGCCCCGCCGCCGGCTGCCGGGCCGGCTCGCGGCGCTGCCGCTGCACGCGCGATCGGTCACCGAGCTGCTGTGCACGGCGATCGTCACCTGCCTGCGCCGGGCCGCGGAGATGACCGATGCGATCGCCGCCCGTGGCGGGTTCGGCGCGGTCGCGTATCAGCCGGCGCGCCCGCGGCGGGTGGACGCCGCGGCGCTCGCGGCCCTGGCCGGGCTGACCGTGGCGACCTTCCTGGTATAGCCCTTCCCTGGTACAGCCCGTCAGCGGTACAGCCCGTCAGCCCTTCCTGGCTGTGGCCCGCGCCTGTCCTGGCCGGCGGGAGCCCTTTTGTTCTGGCCGGTAGGAGCCCTTCCTTACCGGCCAGGACAGGCCTGCGCCTGCCCCTGCCGGCAGGTCGGGCCGGGAAACGCCCCGCCGTCAGCCGAGAAAGCTGTTGAGGCCGGCCTCCTGGGCCTGCGGATCCGCCTCGGACGTACCGGGCAACAGCTCCGTCAACGGGCGGGGCGGCCCGAGGTGGAATCCCTGGGCGTAGTCCACCCCGAGGTCACGCAGGGCCGGTGCCAGCGACTCCCGGTCGATGCTCTCGGCGATGGTGTACATGCCCAGGCAGCGGGCGACGCGGACCACCGCGTCCACCAGCACCGCGTCGGCCGGGGAGGTGTCGACGTGCCGCAGGAAGTCGCCGTCTATCTTGACGTTGGTGAAGGGCAGGTTCCGCAGGTAGACGAACGAGCCCAGCCCGACCCCGAAGTCGTCCAGGGTGAACCGGCAGCCCGCGCCGGTGAGGGCCTCGGCGAGCTGGCGCACCGCGTCCGGGGCTGCGACCGCCACGCTCTCGGCGATCTCGATACCGAGCTGGGACGGGTCGACCCGGGCTGCGCGCAGCTCGGACAGGACGAAGTCGGCGAAGCCTGTGTCCTCGACCGACCGGCCGGAGATGTTCACGTGCAGGCGCAGCCGCTCCCCTCGGGCGGCGACGGAGGCGAGCGTGGCCACCGTCTGCTGCACCACCCAGCGGTCCAGGCTCAGGACCAGGTCGCTGTGCGCGAGCACGCTCATGAACTCGGCCGGGCCGATCTCGGGATGCTGGCCGTCGTGCAGCCGCAGCAGCACCTCGTATCCCTGCACCTCGTGCGAGGCCAGGTCCACGATGGGCTGCACCTGGAGGGTCAGCAGGCCGGCGTCGAGGGCGTCCCTCACCCGCTGCACCATCAGGGCACGGCGGGTGAGGTACTCGTGCCGCTCCGCAGTGAACAGCTTGGCGCAGTTGCGCCCGGCGTCCTTGGCCTCGGCCAGAGCGAGCCCGGCATGGGCGAGCGCGGTGTCGCAGTCACCCACGGCCGACAGCGGCACGACGCCGACGCTGACCGTCACCCGCACCGCGAAACCATCCACCATGATCGTGTGCCGGGCGGCCTGCTCGCGCAGGGTGTCCGCGACGGCCAGTGCCTCCGGCCCGTCACCGCTGTGCAGGACCACCGCGAACTCGTCGTCACCGAGCCTGCCGATGACGGCGGCCGGGAGCGTCTCCACCAGGCGCTGGGCGACCGAACGCATCACCGTGTCGCCGACCGAGTGGCCACGCAGGTCATTCACGATCTTGAAGTTGTCGACGTCGACCAGCAGCAGCGCGCCGGTGCGGTCAACCCCGGCGGCCAGCCGCTCGGTCAGCAGGGCTGTCACCGCCCGCCGGTTGAGCACCTCGGTGAGCGGCTCGTGCACGGACGCGTGGGCGAGCTCGTGGCGTGTCCGGACCAGCTCGGTGACGTCGTGGGCCGTACCCATGATCCGGATCGGCGTGCCGGAGTCGTCGGTGAGGATGTCCCCCCGCCATTCCAGCACACACTCGGTCACCCGGTCGGCCAGGTACATCCGAGGGGTGACCTCGACCGGGGTGACGGTGGTGATCGCCTGGTCGAACGCGCTCTCGACCGTCGCCCGGTCGTCGAGGTGCACCAACGAGCGGAAGACGTCGTAGTCGACCGGGGTGTCCGTCGGATAGCCGAGCATGGCCAGCAGCTCGTCGGACCACTCCATCTCGTTGGTGACGAGGTCCCACTCCCAGATGCCGGTACGGGCGATCGTCTCGACGTGGCGCAGCCACCGCTCGCGCAGCCGCAGCGTCTCCTCCTCGTGGCGCCGCCCGGTGACATCGGTGATCTCGTAGAGGACGAAACTGTCGGCGGGCGGCTGCCCGGAGCCGGCGGGACGGTCGGCGATCAGAGTCCGGGCCCGGACCTCCAGCCAGTGGGTGGTGCCGTCCGGCGCCTGCCACTGGGCCTGCCGCTGGCCGGTGTCGGGGACGACCCCGGCCAGCGGCAGGCCGGCCTCGGCAACCGCCACGCGGGCGGAGTACACCGGATCGGCGTCCGGCCCGCCCCACGGGTACCCGCCACC
>NZ_CEVIVD010000187.1:6288-7932 GCF_982290655.1 Protofrankia sp. CiP1_Cm_nod3 | reverse complement strand
GGCAGGGACGTCCGTGTCCGGGCTATCCGGGGCGGGCGGGGCGCGCAGCCGGCTGATCGCTTCGGCGGCGAGCGGCGCCCAGGGGTGGTGCGCGGCGAGGTGCACGACGGCGGTGCGGGCGTGGCGTGCGAGCCGGCCCGCAAGCGAGAACAGCCGGTGGCGTAGCCGTTTCACTTCCCACCGGCGGGCGTCGAGGCCGGTGAACGCGAGCAGCCGGCTCCAGGCGATCAGCGCGCCGGCCAGGGCTACCACCGCGCACCACACCTCGTTTTGGGCGAAGTCGTGCAGCGGGAGGTTGGTCAGGCCGGTGTCCTTCGCTCCGCGGATGCGGTCCTCGCAGCGGGCACGGCGGCGATGCCGCAGCTCGAGGGTGGCGAGCTGGCCGCGGTGGCTGTTCGTGGCAAAGGCAGTGAAGCGATGCCCGTCGATGTCGGTGAAGCGCAGCTGGACGCCGGGGTGCGGCCGTTCCTTGCGCACGAAAGCCTGAGGCTAGGCACCCGGGTAGCGGTCGAACCAGGCCGGGGTCGCCTCTCCTCTGCTGTCGGAGATCTCGGGGGCGCCGGACGTCTCCAGGACGAAATCGTCGGCGATCTGGCGGACGAGGGTGTGGCCTTCGAGTTCGGTGAGCCGGTCCGCGGGCAGGGCGTCCTCGCCGAGCATGGTGCCGACGATGTTCCCGCAGATCGCGCCGGTGGAGTCGCTGTCCCCGGAGTGGTTCACCGCGGCGAGCAGCGCCGTCCACGGATCCGCCGGCGCCGCCACGGCGCAGTGGACGGCGATGGCCAGCGCCTCCTCGGCCACCCAGCCGGCGCCGAGGGATTCCACCCGCTCCGGGGTGGTCGGTGTGCCGTCGGCGGCCGCCGTCAGCGCGGCGCGCAGGGCGGCGGCAACCTTCCCACCGGCCCGTTCGGAGGCGAGTCGGCCGAGGGCCGACTCCACCGCTTCGACAGGGGTGTGGCCGTCGGCCACCACATTGATGATCCAGGCGAACGCCGCCGCCGCAAGATAGCCAGCCGGATGACCGTGGGTGAGCACAGCGCATTCGGCGGCGAGTTCCCACGCGGCTTCCGGCCCGGTCGGCAGCAGCCCGAACGGCGCCGAACGCATGACCGCGCCGCATCCCTTGCTGTCCGGGTTCGCGGGGCGTGCGGGCGTTCCCATCCGCGGCATCCGCAGCCCGGACAGGCACGCGTTGCCGGGGGCGCGCCGCGCGTACAGCAGCGGCTGACCGGCCAGCCAGCCGTCACTGTCCGTGTCGGATGGTGGCCCGGGGCGCTCCTGGGTGGCCAGCCAGCGCTGGTATGCCCGCCACACCACCGTCGGGTGATGGCAGATCCCCTTGGAGCGGCCGCGGACCGACGCCCGGATGAGCCCTTCGGCGGTGAACAGCGTCATCTGCGTGTCGTCGGTGATCGGCGCGTGTACGCCGTAGGCCGCCGTCAGGCCGCGCACCCCGGCCGGCCCGTGGGCGCGCCGGATCTCGTCCAACGACAGGAACTCGATGCCGGCCCCGAGTGCGTCCCCCAGTGCCCCGCCGAGCAGGCAGCCACGTACCCGGTCCTGACGGGAAATCCTGGAATTCTGCCTCAGGGCCACTGTGCGTTCCTTTGCTCGGTCGCTCATTTTTGACCTGCTCCTCGTATT
>NZ_CEVIVD010000187.1:1622-6236 GCF_982290655.1 Protofrankia sp. CiP1_Cm_nod3 | reverse complement strand
CGTCGACATGGTTTTTCCGCACTGTTCATCCGTGACGCATGAATCACCGCGGACGGACGGACGGACGGACGGCGGTAGAATACTGACGTGTGGCGGTCTGCGAACGGCGGAACCCGGTGAACGGCGGCGGCCGGTGAACCGGGCGGTCGAGGAGAACAACCGCCGGCTGTTGCGGGCCCGGGACACCATGGACCGCGACTACGCGAAACCGCTCGACATCCCCACCCTGGCGGGGATCGCGTTCGTCTCGCCGGCGCATTTCATCCGGGCGTTTCGGAGCACCTTCGGGGAGACGCCGCACCGCTACCTGCAACGGCGCCGGGTCGAGCGGGCGATGGCGCTGCTGCGGGAGACCGACCGCGGCGTGACCGACATCTGTCTCGACGTCGGCTTCACCAGCCTCGGCACCTTCAGCCGGACGTTCCACGCCGTCGTCGGCGAGTCACCGTCGGCGTACCGGCGGCGGACGAGGGCGGCGCCGGCCCCGCCAGCGGTACCGACCTGTTTCGGAATGGCGTGGCTGCGGCCGAGCAGCCTCGGGGAACGACCGAGCGGTGGGGAACGACCGAGCAGTTTCGGAGAAGCGGGCCGGGGCGAAGCTCCGTAGCGTTGCCGGCATGTTCAACGCCATCACACACTCGTCCGTCTACGTCCTCGACCAGGACCAGGCCGTGGACTTCTACGTCGGCAAGCTCGGACTGGAGATCACCGCCGATGTGGATCTCGGTTTCATGCGCTGGCTGACGGTCAGCGTCCCGGGCCACCCCGAGCGCGAGATCCTGCTGGAGAAGCCCGGCCCGCCGGCCATGAGCGAGCAGACCGCCGCCCAGGTCCGCGAGCTGGTGACCAAGGGCGCGATGGGCCTCGGTTTCATCCTGCGTACCGACGACTGTCGCAGGACCTACGAGGAGCTCAGGGCCCGCGGCGTCGAGTTCACCCAGGAGCCGACCGAGCAGCCCTACGGCATCGACTGCGGGCTGCGCGACCCCTTCGGCAACCACATCCGCATCGGGCAGCCGGCCGCCCAGCCCAGCGAGATCACCGACGAGGTACGCGAGCGCTGGCTGGCGGAGACGCCGGCGGACCGCTGACACCGGATGTGACGCCAAGGGAGATCTCGCCGCGGTTACGCGGCCCGTAAGAGATCTTGTCGCGGCTGCGCGGACCGTGGGAGAGCAGGGTCACCGGGGCTTCGAGCGCCTCCCCTACCAGCCCGGGCCAGGCGGCGGCGTCCGGGACGGGCTCGAGGACGGGCCGCGCCCGCGCCAGCCGGCTGGTCAGCCGCGCCTGGCCCACCAGGTCGCCGGGCGGTCGCGGCGCCAGCCGGGTGACCGGCACACCGTCGATCTCGTAGGCACGGCAGACGGCCAGACGCCGCCGGGCGGCCGCACCGAGACGGGCGACCGCGTCGAGGCGCGCGGCCCGGTCGAGTCGGGCGGTCATGTCGATGTGCGCGGCCGAGCCGACATACACGGCCGGGCCGACGTGCGCGGCCGGGCCGAGACGGGCGGCCGAGTCGAGGTGGGTCAGCGCGATCGCGTCCACTCCGCCGATGACGTCGACGGCGTACCGGTGGGCCACCGCGTCGAAGTGGCCTACCCGGAAGGCGCCCTGCCAGGGGCCGGTGCCGTTGTGGACGTCGGGCAGCGCGGCGGTCAGCTCCGCGTCCTCGGTGACCAGGGGGCCGGCGCCGTGCCGGGTGGTGTAGGCGCGCACCACCCCCAGCCGCAGCGCCTCCCCCGCCATCCCGGCGTCCGCGAGCAGCTTGTCCGCGTTCGCGGGGGTGGTCGTCGACCAGGTGGTGTAGGGGTGGAAGCCGTGCCACTCGTCGAGGAGCACGCCCTGGGCGCCCTCGAACACCACCGGCCCGCCGCGCAGCAGCCGGCCGACGTACCCGTCGTCCACGAGTTCGACGGCGTCGGCGAAGGCGCGGAAGGCCGCCACGCAGTCGTCGACCGCGGGCGCGGCCACGGCCGGCGGGCCCAGCTCGTCGGCCAGCCGGTCACGCAACGTGGTCAGGACGCGGCGCAGCCGGGCGGGGGCGAGGCAGTCCCCGGCCCGGGGGCTGTCCTCGGGGTGGGCCAGGGCGTAGGCGGCGGTCTCGCCGATGCCCATGCCGCACGAGCCGTGCCGGGCCGGCACCCGGGCCCGCTCGCGCGCCCGGTTCGCCGCCACGTGGTACGGGGTGGTGAGCAGGGCATCCCGGTGGACGGTCAGCCGGGCGAGCGGGCCGGGCACCCCGGCCGCCTCCAGATGGTCGGCCTCGGCGGCCAGCGCGAGCGGGTCGACGAGCATGTGGCGGGAGAGGTGGGTGGCGGTGCCCGCGGTGAACGCCCCCGAGCCGATCTGCGCGAAGGTGTGGTGCCGGCCGTCATCGGTGACCACGTTGTGGGCGGCCTGGGCACCGCCGTTGAAACGGATCACCGCGCGCACCGGCCGGCCCCGCGCGGCCGCCCGCGCGCACAGGTGGTCGACGACCGTCCCCTTGCCCGCGTCACCGAACCCGAGGTCGACGACGATGACATGGCCGGGGACACGGCCGGGGACATGACCGGGCGGGACGTGACGGTGTGACACGACGGGCCTTCCTCCCTCCAGCTGGCCGCTGGCCGGCGTCCTACAGCCGGGTGATCCCCTTCGGGCCGTCGTCGGGGCCTGGCAGGCTGTCGGAGACGACCACCGCCCCGCGGTCCCGCGCGTACGCGGCGAGCGCCTTGCCGACGGCGTCGACCGGTGCGTCGCCGCCGGTCTCGTTCAGGTGCCCCAGGCCCTCGTCCAGGTCGATGGCGTCTTCGGCCAGGCCGATGGTGAGCGCGATCGTCTCGCACACGGCGTCAAGATCGTCCAGTTCGATGACGTTCTGTCCGAGCAGGGTGCGCCAGGCGGCGAGCACCTCGCTGTCCCCGGCGTGCGAGGCCCCCTGCGGGAGGATGTAGTACAACTCGTACCTGCGCTGCGCTTCGGCGACGATGTGCTCGACCGGGATGTCCTCGGCCAGCTTGTCGCCGATGACCGCGGCGACCTCCTTCCGCTTGACCCGCCGGTAGGGCATCTCGTCCCCGATGAGGAAGAGATAGCCGCGCTTGCCGCGCTTTTCGTAGCAGTCGGTCGAGGTGTGGCGGGCCATGAAGTACAGGGCCAGTTCGTAGGATTCCGTTTTCTGCCCGCCGCCACCGCCTTCGATGAAGATGTTGCCGAGATGGTCGTCCATCCGGTTGTCGGACTCGAACTGGCCGATCTGCAGGGGCACCCGGTCGCAGGTGGCGTCGCCGACCGCGCCGAAGAGAATCTGCGGGTCGTCGACGTATCCCTTGCGGATGAGCAGGCCGAGCAGGTCGGGCAGCTTGGTCTGCAGGGTGCGCGGCACCTGCCCCATCGACCCGGTCACGTCGAACAGGACGCCGATGGCCAGCGAGGTCGGGTGCTCGTCGCTGTCGCGGCTCTCGCGCGTCCCGACGCCGTGCGGGTCGAGGCCGGGGTGGGCTTTCCAGCTGTCGCGCGGGCTGCCGCTACGGACGCTGTCGCTGTAGTGGAACGCGCCGCGTCCGCTGCGCTTCCGGTAGCTCGCGGCCGCGGCGTAGACGTCGGTGGACCAGGCTCCGCTGCCCATGGGATTCCTCCGGTAGAAACGAAAAACAACGAGGACAGAAACAAGGACAAAAAAAACGAGGACGAGAACGAGAACAAGAACGGGCGAGAACAAGGACGAGGACGGACGGACGGACGGACGGACGGACGGACGGTGATATCGGACGGTCCGGTGAGACGGAACGGTGCGGTGGTGGCGACGGGTGCCGGGCTCGTTCAGGGGCACCCGCCGGTGCCGGGGGATGCGGCCGGGACGCGCAGCGGCCGGAAACGGCGCGGGCCGTAGAGCCGTTCCAGCAGCTCGTCGAACTCGCCGAGCAGACGCCAGGCGTCGCGTGGCCGGCGGGACATGGCGGGCAGTGTGCACCCGCGGGCGAACCGCAGGAGCGGGCGGGGGGCGTCGTCGCGCAGCAGGTACGTCATGCACTTCGTCGCCAGGTGGATGTCGGTGGCCGCGCCCGGCGGCTGCCGGGCCGCGACCTCCGGCGGGTACATGCCGGCGAAACGGTCCACCATCGCCGGCACATGCCCGGCCGCGCCACCCGGGCCGCCGGCAGCGCCCGGGCCGTCCGGGGCGATGACGACCGAGTAGCACCAGTCGACCAGGACCAGGCCGTGGTCGTCGGGGTGGACGAGCACATGGTCGGGCACGACGGCGCCGTGCACGACCCCGGCCCGGTGGGCGTACCCGAGGGCGACGAGCAGCCGTCGCCACATCCACGCGACGTCGCGGGCGTCGAGCCCGTCCGGGCACACGGCACGCAGCTCGGCCAGTGAGCGGAAGCCGTGGACGTGCTCGATGACGTTCACCTGGCGTAGCTCGCCGCCGGCGCCGGCGCGGTGCCGGAAGGCCTCGACGAGACGGGGGACGTAGGCGGCGAACCGTTTCTCCCCCCTGCCGGCCAGCTGCCGCAGCGCCGCGGCCTCGCGTCCCATCAGGTCGTTGTCGGCGGCCGACCGCGGGATCTTCAGCAGCGCGCCGGCCGCCGCGCCATCGCCGCCGCCGGTGCCGCCAGCGCTGCCGCC
>NZ_CEVIVD010000187.1:0-1315 GCF_982290655.1 Protofrankia sp. CiP1_Cm_nod3 | reverse complement strand
GGTGCCGCCGGTGCCGCCGGTGCCGACAGCCGTGTACGTCGCCTCGCTCAGGGTGGCGATGTCGCCGCGGGCGTACACCCCGCCGACCGTGTAGACGTGCTTCCCGGTGACGACGACGCCCCGGCCGCCCGCCGCCCCTCCGGCGATCTCCCGCTGGTGGCGCTCCCACAGGCGGCCCAGCCGGGTGAAGGCGGCCTGGGCGTCCGGCCGCCGGTCGGCCGGGACCGTGTCGGGATGGACCATGCGGGCCAGCCGCCGGTAGGCGCGGCGGGCGGCGCGCAGGCCCGCCTCCGAAGCGTCCCCGCCCTGCCCGAACAGCGCCGACGGGCCACTGGCCCGCAGGATGAGCCGCACGGCTTCGTCGATCGTGGCCGGGATGGGCTGCGGCAGCGGGCCCGGTGCGTCCGACGGCCGGGCCGAGCCCGTGAAGCCCGCTGTCATGTGTCACGCTCCCGGGCGGGGCGCAGCAGCGCGGGGTGCAGCAGCCCGGCGGTGCCGGCGCGGTAGAGCCGGGCGCGGCGCCCGCCCCGGGCGCCGCCGCGGGCGGTGGTGGCACCGGTGTCCTCGACGAAACCGGACACGGACAGCACCTTCCGGTGGAAGTTCCCGGGATGCAGGGGCTGCCCCCACACGGCTTCGTAGACCTCGCGCAGCTCGGTGATGGTGAAGCGCTCCCCGGCGAACGCGGTCGCCAGCGGCGTGTACTCGAGTTTGGCGCGGGCCCGCTCCAGGCCGTCGGCGAGGATGCGGGCGTGGTCGAACGCCAGCCCGGGCGGGTCGGTCACGGCGGCCGCGTCGACCGGGACCCAGGCGGCCGCGCGGGCATCCCCACCGGCGGTGGGGTCGGGCAGGCCCGGCGCGAAGGCCAGGTAGGCGACGGAGACGACGCGCATGCGCGGGTCGCGTCCGGGCGTGCCGTAGGTGCCGAGCTGCTCGAGGTGAACCCGCCCCAGGTCATGCGGGACGGCGGCGGTGTCGCCCGACGCGGCGAGCCCGGTCTCCTCGGCCAGTTCGCGGACGGCGGCCTGCGGCAGGTCCTCCTCCCGCCGGGTGCCGTCCGCGGCGATGTGGGCGCGCACGAAACCGCCGGGCAGGGACCAGCGGCCCGCGTACGGCATCTCCCCGCGACGCACCAGCAGGACGTGCAGGGCACGCCTGCCCGGCGGGCCACCGGCTTCCCGCGCACGCGACTGATCACGGATCGTGAAAGCGACCACGTCGACGGTGACCGCGATCGGGTCATAGGCACGCGGGTCGTACGGGGCCGGCCCGCCCCGCTCCGCCACCGGGACCTCCCGCTCCCCCCGCACCGATG
>NZ_CEVIVD010000186.1:5865-7777 GCF_982290655.1 Protofrankia sp. CiP1_Cm_nod3 | reverse complement strand
GATGCTGCGCCGCCCGATGCGTATCCCGCAGGCTGATGCCGCGGCTGTGCACCGGCCCGTGGTGAATCCGGTCGGTGAGATGTACACGGGTATCGCGGTAGTCGTCGTACCGCACCCCTTCCGGTGGCATCCGCAGCCGCCGGTCCAGCAGATCATCGACGGCGGCGAGTTTGTCGGTCGCCACCAGCCGCTGCATGCCGCTGTAGCCGGGCCGGGCAAGGTCGTGCGCCGTGGCCGCCGTCCGGTTGACCAGCTTGGCCTGCGCCTCGGCGACCAGCCGGTGGCCGTCGCGGAGGTGGATGTCCGCCGGCGCCGTCTGGGACCCGCCGGCAGCCCATTCCGTGACCTGGGCACGTACCGACGCACCAGCCCGGATGGCGTTGCGGTTGAACGCCAACGCATGCATGACCTCGAACAGATGCCCGGCCCGCTGCGGATTCCCATGGTTCACGTACCGCTCGGCCAGCCGCTGGACGGTGGCCCGGGTTTCCAGGGTCGCCAACGTCTCCGCAGCCGCCCGCCGGGTAGCGTGATCCACATACGCCCAGACGGCCGCGTCCGCCCCACCGGGCAACAACCCGCCGCCGGGCAGGAAGTCGGAGCCGGTGGGCTGTTCGGCCCCGCCCGTGCTCATGCCGCGGCCGGGCCGATGTCGCCCAGACGCCGCCAAGCGTCGTCGACTACCTGTTGGGACAGGTCGGTCACCATACCGTCCTCGTCGGTGAGCCTCACGCTCATCACGGTCACCACAGTGGTAACCAGGCCGACGAGCAGCGCGACCAGCCGGCGCTGCTCCGGCGTATACGTGGCGTAGTTGTCGTCGGCGTCCAGCAGAACTTCCAACCGGGGTAGCCGGTCCAGCACAGCCGCGTACAGATCGGTAAGGACATCGCGGACCTGCTCGCTGCGGGCGAGGACGGCCTCCGCCATGGTCTCGGCGAGCCGCAGCTCGGCGTCGGCCTCGTCGAGCCTGCCCGCGATCTCCCCCTGATCCTTACGCGCCTTGCGTCCCTGCCACGCCAGGACACCACCAAGGACACCCCCGAAGACGAGGACCACCGGCGCCGCCACGATCGCGGTCAGCACGGTCGTGCCGGCAGCCACCCCACCGCCACCGGCGGCCAGGGAACCGCCACCGAGCCAGGCCAGGGTCGCGCTCGTCGCCGCCGCCCCGGACAGCCCGGAGATCGCCACACCGGTCGACGCGGTCGCGAACGCCCCCACCGCAGCCACCGTGGCGGCGCCGGCCCCCGCTCCCGCGGTAACTCCCGCGACCGCGCCACCGGCCATCGCACCGACCATCTGCGCGGCACTCACCCGAACCTCATGCAGTTCGACATCGGGAAGACCGCTACTGGGCAGGGTCTCGATCGCCGCGAGCTCGGCCAGGTCCACGTTCTTCAGCCGGCCGAACAGGTCCCGGAACGGGATCAGCGCACCGTCATACAGCTCCCGGCGGACCTTCTCCAGCAGCGTGGTCTCGGCCGCCATCCGCCGGACCAGCCGCTCGTGCTGGGCAGTCAAAGCCTCATGCGAACGCTTGTTGCTCTTGGCCAGCCTGACCGCGTCGACCATGGCAATACCCACAGCAGCCCCCATTGCCGTCCCCTGCCACCGCCGCCGCCCCTCCCAGTTGAGAGGTAGCCGCCATGGCAGCAGATCCTGATTTGCCGCGGTTCCCCACAACCGTGCGCGAGGAAGCACATGGTACGCGGTGGCAGGTCCAGCACGAAGCGTGGGTAGCCGCCGTTTATCGACCGTCATCAGACCCGCGACGGCTTCGAGCCGCGCCCGATGCCCCTGCCCACCCTCCAGCAACGGGCGGCCGGGTCGCTTGCTATCAGCTACGACGCCCTCCCACGGACCACCAGCAAGATAGCCCCACCAGCGCTCCAGCGCCTTGACAAACATG
>NZ_CEVIVD010000186.1:0-5781 GCF_982290655.1 Protofrankia sp. CiP1_Cm_nod3 | reverse complement strand
GGGGCGTCGCGCGCCGTAGGAGAGGCTCGCCACCTGTCCCAGAATTCCGTTCAGGGCTCGACAACGACGGTCATGCTCCTAGCCAGGGATGAGCGCCACGGATCCCCGGTGACGACGTCGATCACGGCCCGGCCCGGCAGACGGGCGCGGAACAGGACCGCATTGGGCGGCCCCATCGGGGCGAGGACCCGGCCGTCGGTCCCCAGGACGCTCTCGATGAAGATCCCGAGAATCTCAACGGCCGATCCTTCCCGCACCCGACCGCCGGAGGCGGAGAACCGGAGAACATCGCCCACGCCGATGGTCAGGTCCGCCAGGAGGTCCTGGGCGGTGGGCTGGATCTCGATCAGTCGGCTCACGTCCACCGCTCCTATTCCCGCCCGAGGCCCCATGCTGTCCGGTGGGCCGGGGTCAGGCCGCCACGTCCTCGGAGGGGGGCCAATCCTCCTCGGCGGAAGTCACGAAGACCGTCTTCGGGTAGACGGAACCGGCGAACTTGAAGTCCGTGGCGTTGATGTCGCTCCCGCCGCGGATCGGGCGGCCGTCAAAGGTGATCTCGCCGGGCAACTGGTAGCACATGATCGAATCCTCGTCCGGCGCCGTCCCGAAGATTGAGGCATTGTCGAGCGGGGTCAGCACCTGCTCGTCCACCACCCTCGGGGACCAGCCCTGCGTCGCGAGGAAGTACCGGTACGCCCTCTGTGGATCGATACGGGCCACCAGATCCTTGCGCATGTGCTCGTGCGGGAAGCCGAGGGTGTGCCCCGCCTCATGCCGGATCACCCGCCGAAACTCGGACTCCGGGGTATTCATGGTGAACCCTTCCAGGTTCATCGTCTGCCGGTTCGGTGGAACGAGCATTATGTCGGTGCCGAGGTAGGAGAAGAAGCCCCCGGGGCCAAGCGAGATCCGCACATTGCCGGTTCCGGCTGTCTCCACGAAAGACACCCCTGCCGTGAGCGTCCACGCGTTCAGATGGTTGACGATGCGGGCCCGCAGATCCTTCGGTGTGGGCTCCATGAAGCTGACCGAAAGCTGGCGCGGTGACGGACCCCAGTACTTCGAGGTGACAATGACGAGACGCTGGGGTGAGTCGACCAGCATGTCGCCGGAGAGCGGTTGGCTCAGCGGGGCGTTGACCGGGTTGATCTGAGCTGCGACCTGAGCGGCCTTCTCGTGAAGCCGGGCAGGTAGAGCCTTGATCCGGCAACCCTGAGCGTTGCCGCTAGCCTCCTTGTCGCCGTTGTCCGAGTACTCGGCGTCCTGGAGAGCCGCCGCCGTCGCGATCCGGGCGATCTCGGACAAGGCCGCCCTCTCCGGGCCCGCGTTTACACTGGTTCCCGTCTTGCCCATCGTGAATCCTCCTTAGCTGGGACTGTGGGCCACAATCACTGCCGTCAGAATCCGAACATCTTTGACAATGTAGTTTGGCGCAACTCCTTCCCATGCGGGGATCTGTAGGGGCGGCGGGTGAGATTCCCGCCTACCCGGCGCTGGTCGCCGCACTAACAACCAGGGTGGATCTCTCCATCACCTCGAGATCAACTTCACTATTGTCGGTCGCTCTTATTGGGATCAGACACCCCAAAAATCGCGGCATGCGCGTCTGAAGAACAGCGCGCGTCGCAGCAGGTAGGTGGTTTGGTCCGCCCATCCGAGAAAATCGAGCCCCGACTTTATGTTGCTAGGAGGCTGGTTGATCAGGGTGTCCCGTTTGATGAGCCTGGTGAAGTCAACGGTAATAGGGTCTGGTCGTGGCTGACCGTCAGGATATCTGAACACGACGCCAGCCTGATTCCGCATCAAGTTGACGAGTTCTTGGGCAAGGATACCGTACCCGATGGTGGTAGGATGCACGCCGTCCAGGGAGATCAGACCGCCGTTAGCTCGTTTCTGCCCTTCGCTGGTGAGAAATTTCGAGTCCGGCACAGGGTTGAGCGCCGCCAGTTCGGATGGCAACGGGTAGGGTGCCCACCAGGAGGGTCGGGCTACTGGGTCGTCGATATAGCGACGTGAAGCCAGCCGGTCCAGTAGGGCGGCGGTCTCGAAGACGTACCAGTCCAGGCGGCGTTGCCGGGCTCTTCTCACTTGGTCCACAATGGCCTGGTTGTACTGATCAATGGCGCTGTCAATAGCGCGAGCCTGCTGTTCGGTGATATACGGGTCCTTTCTGGGATTGAACTCCCGATCAGAAATCCAGGGACGGGTATAGTACGGAAAATACCGCGAGCCAGGCTCGATTTTGGTTCCGACGCCTCGCGCTATCGGCACAATTGTGACGTGCGGGATGGTGCACCAGATGACGTGACGTGCCTTTATTGCGGAAACTTTTTCTGTGATCCGGTCCAGCTCACGTGTAAAGTGGGTGGGGCGCCAAACCGTGTACGTCCGGTTGCGCTTAAGATCGTCGTACCCATCTTCCTCGCTCCACACGACGCAAAGCTGAACGACTGCGGGCAGGGCATTATTGGCTCCCAAGAATACGATCAGGGTTTCAATGCCGCCATCGTTGCCAAGCTCCCCGGTGAGGTCGAGCAGCGTACTGTTCGGACGCTCCTCGGAAAGGACACGCAGCGCTGCCAGATTGTTATGATTTTCGACGATCTGATTCAGCAAATTGTCCTTGGGTTCCTTCATTTCACTCTTGCAGATCGCAGGCGTCCGCTCAAGAGCGTCCCGCAAGTCCCAGCCATACACCGCGAGCGCATGGTTGATTCCGGTGACTGCGGGGGTCCTTGCCCCCGGCCCGCGTTCCCAATAGTCCTCCACCTCATCCGCGAACTGCCGTGCGTAGAATGGCGCTAGCGGAGCCTCGAACCAGTCGATTTTTTCACCGAATTTACGCTCCAAGTCGCGCGCGAACAGCTCGATGTTAAACGGGAGGCCGCCGTAACCACCATACGTGGGATACCGGAACTGTCCCGACCAACCCAATTCGCGGGCGATGATGGCTGGATATGACAAGTCAGTGTTGAATATCGCACCGCTTTGAAAGCCGTGAGTCAACGAATCGCCAATAGCTACGATCCGATGCTTTGGCTCACCCTCCTTGTTTCTATCCACTTGAATTCCCAGAGTAGGATCCGTCTCTGGCGGACGAGGTTCTTCCGTGATCTTCACTTCTTCCGGCGTGCGGGGATCACGCTTACGGTCGGGCACGGCGTTTGTCATAGTTTACCATCCAGGGTACCTATGGGGTGATTTCGTCAGCCGCAAAGTCGGTCGAGCATACGAAGATCGTCTTATTAGCATGGTCGCCTGCTTCACCTAGTGTTGCCTGTACCGAGATCGGTAACCTGGAATGTACCGAATCGATTTCTGTGATCCCGTCCGGGATCTCCTGTCCTTGTTTCGCGCAGTGACGGTCGCGGATTGTGAGAGCAGGGTTGTGTTGTCATTCACGGTTCGACGGATCGGTTGGAAGACGAATCGCCTGGGTCTCGGCGGGTTGGCCTTCAGCAGACTGCCGGGCGACAGGCTCAGTTTTTCTTGGCACCGTCGGCTACGAAAAGTGGCAGCATCCGTCCGCGATGATCGTTTGTCCGTTGAGGCGAGTGTGTCCAAAAGGGTGTTGTTTTGAGCGTGGCCCCATCCTGCGCAAACCGTAAGTACATGCCCATACTGAACCACATATCCCAATCCGGACAATCATATCCTTTACTGTACTTTCATTTCCTAAGAGGCCATATTTTGTAAACCGCCATTGATGGGCTTCTCAGCATCGATCTCGTCGACCACCTGTCAGCACGTCACTCATAGGAAGTAGAACATCGCCGCTGGGGGCCGACAGCGCCTGACAGTTACCCGGATCTGGGTTACCCCAATACGGTCTGCTCCGCTTGAGGGCGCACAGGGGCTCTGTTGCATTGGGCGGAGGCAAGGCACGGTGGACCTGCGCCGGGCGGGTGCTCAGATGGCCAGGGCGAGCTCGGTGAAGGCGGCGGTCAGCCGCTGGCGGGGTTCGGCGTCCGTTCCGAGTGCGTAGTGGCCGCGGCGGATGTTCTGGACGAATGCGTGTCCGGCGCCGGTCACGTGTGCGGAGCGGGGGCGTTTCAGGCCGCGCATCGGCCGCAGCCGTGCTTTGAACCGGCCATGATCGGTTTCGATGGGGTTGTTCGCATACTGTTCGTCGCTGTGGTGGGCGGCGGGCAGCAGCTCGTCGAGGACCCGCGGATAGGAAGCGGCCTGGTCGGTGGTGACTTCGACCGGGCGGCGGCCGTGGGACAGAGCGCGGGTGAAGAAGCGGCGGGCTGCGGTCAGGTCCCTGTGTTCGGAGGCGATGACGTCGATGACCTGCCCGTACTGGTCGACCGCCCGGTACAGATAGATCCACTTTCCGGAGACCTTGACGTAGGTTTCGTCGACGAACCACCGATCCCCGGGAATGTGCCGGCAGGGCCGGGCGGCGTCGATCAGCAGCGGGGTGAACCGCTGTACCCACCGGTAGACGGTCACATGGTCGACGACCAGTCCGCGTTCGGCGAGGAGCTCTTCGACGTCCCGGTACGACAGGCTGTAGCGGAGGTACCAGCGGACCGCCAGCACGCTTCACCTCGGACGGAAAGCGGAATCCGGTGAACTGAAGAGGCGGGGATCGGCGGACGGACGGCACGTCGACGCATCCATCGATCATTACTGATCAGGCGCCGAGACAGCGGACCTCGCCAACGCAACAGACCCGGGCCGGGTCCGGCGGATGTGGTGCCGGTGCGGCTGGACCCGGAGCTGCGGGCGGTGCTTGCGGCGCGGGCGGCTGCCGATCATACGAATGCTAGCGAGGTCATCCGTCGGGCGCTTCGGGCGTGGCTCGACGTCGCGTAGTTCTCCACGATACTGATCACGAGCGCTCACGCTTTGCCGTCCGGACATTCGTGAGTAGCTGTGTGACACTGTAGTCATGGTGGGCGGGTTGTGGTGGGACGACGAGGACGCGGCGTACATCCGCCACCGTTCCGACCGCTACCCCGGGGCGACTGACATCGAGCCGGAGCGGACGGTGGAGGCGGCCGCGGATCCTCGCCGGATCGTCCGCAACCCCGATCCCAGGAGTCAGACCGGAGCGATCCGGCTCGTCGGCTACTCGCCGAGCGCCGGGTTCGTACTCATGGTGATCATCGATCCGGTGGACAAGGCCGGGATCACCGCGCGGAAGACCCGCGGAGCCGATCTTCGGGGCTATCTGGAAGGGCAGGGCAGGCCATGACTGATCGTGTGACCCGCGCTCGGCGGGATGCCATTCGTGCCGAGTACGCCGCTGAAGAGGCCGAAGCCGCGCAGGCTGAGGCGCTGGAGAACGAGCAGGCCGTGGTGTCGGTGCGGGTACCCGCATCCCTGGCCGACACCCTCAAGGCCCGGGCGGCTGCCGAGCACATCCCCACCTCGGTGCTGATCCGGCGCATCCTCACCCGAGCCGTACACGATCCGGAAGCGCCGGTGCTGACCGTCGAGCAGGTCGAGGAGATCGCCCGACGCGTCTTCCGCGAATCGGCATGAGCATGCCGTGGCGGGGTGGGCGGCGATGTCACGACCGACGTGGGTGGTCGAGTGGCGCTGCGGTGTGACGGTGATCTAGATTGGAGGGGTTCGTCGAATACTGCGAGTGACGCACGTGATTGCCTGTTATCCGAGGAAACGATGGGTGCTGTGTGCTCATTGTGGGTGCGGACGTTGCGGAACTGTCTGCCAGCCACCGGCACTCTCCGGCATCTACGACCGCTATGACCTGCACGTTCAGGCATTTTCGGATATCGGTGAGAATATCCCGGCACGTGTTCCAGGGGT
>NZ_CEVIVD010000185.1:5426-8592 GCF_982290655.1 Protofrankia sp. CiP1_Cm_nod3 | reverse complement strand
CCCCGCCGACCTTGTCGCAGCCCGCCCCACCCTCACCGGCGAGCACCTCGCGGCCTACGTCGGCACCTGACCGAGACCCTCACGTCGGAGGTGCACAGTTCATCATGGCCCGGCCGGTCCCGACCCGCGTGGCGCACTTCACGCATCTCGACCAGCTCGCGGCGATCGCCGAGCAGGGCCTGTTGCCGGAGACGGTGGCCATTGAGGCGGACGCGAGGCGTACCGAGGTCGGCAATCTGGAGATCAAGGCGGCCCGCCGCCACCGTCCGGTGCCGGTGGCTCCTGGCGGTGTGGTAGGGGACTACGCGCCGTTCTACTTCGCGCCCCGCAGCCCGATGATGTACGCGATCCACCGTGGCCGGGTGGCTACTTATGCGGGGGGCTGCGACGAGCTGGCCTACCTGGTGACTTCTGTCGAGAGGCTCACCGGGCTGGGGCTCGCGCTGGTCTTCACTGACCGTAACGCCGTCCTTGAGGCAGCGACCTTCCGTTCCGATCCGGCGGATCTGGACACGCTGGTCGACTGGCCGCTGATGCGCGCCAGGATGTGGGCGAACACCGACGCCGAGCCCGACCGCAGGGAACGGCGGATGGCGGAGTGCCTTGTTCACGGCCGGGTGCCCTGGGCCGCCTTCAGCGAGGTAGCCGTCAAGAACGCCGTCAGCAGGCGCAGAGCCCTCGCCACAATGGGAACGGCACAGCCTCAGCCGCCGGTTAGTGTCAGACCTGACTGGTATTTCTAGGGCATGGGACAGGCAGCGATGATCATTAAGGCGGACGGTGACCTCCTCGGCGCCGACGTCGACGCGCTCGTCAACACCGTCAACACGGTCGGCGTGATGGGCAAGGGTCTCGCGCTGCAGTTCCGCCGCGCCTATCCGGCCATGTTCGAGGCCTACCGGCGGGCGGCTGACGCCGGGCAGCTCCGGTTGGGCCGGATGCACGTCTGGCCGACCGGCGCGGCCACCGGGCCGAGATACATCGTCAACTTCCCTACCAAGGGCCACTGGCGCTCCCGGTCGGAAGTCCGGGACATCGACTGTGGCCTGGCTGACCTTGTCCGGGTGGTCCGCGAGCTGAGCATCCGCTCGATCGCGGTACCCCCGCTTGGCTGCGGCAACGGCGGCCTTGACTGGCACGAGATCGAACCGAGAATCCGCTCCGCTCTCGCCGGCCTCGACGATGTGCGGGTCGTCCTCTATCCGCCGGGGCGGACCCCGTCGGCGGCCGAGATGACGACGCGCACCGTCCGGCCGACGATGACTCTCCCGAGGGCAGCGCTGATTCGGATCATCGATCGTTACTGCGCGCGGGCGCTCGAGATCTCCGTGATCGAGGTCCAGAAGCTCCTGTACTTCCTCCGCGACGCTGGTGAGCCTCTCGGGTTGCTCTATACCAAGGGCCGCTATGGGCCCTACGCGGACAACCTGCGTCATGCCCTGATCAACCTCGAAGGGCAGTACCTGACCGGGTTCGGTGACGGCAACGCACGGGTCCTCGACGCCGAGCCGCTCGGTCTCCTGCCCGGCGCCGCCGACGCCGCCGACCGAGCGTTGGCTGACCAGCCGAGCACGACCGGCCGCATCGACCACGTGCTCCGCCTCGTCGAGGGCTTCGAGTCGCCGTACGGCATGGAGCTCCTCGCCAGCGTGCACTGGATCGCCACCCGTGAGGCCACCGACCCCACGGATCCCGACCAGGTCTCCCGGCTCGTGCGCGCCTGGACACCGCGCAAGGGGCGGATGTTCACCGCCGAACACGTCCAGCGCGCCTGGCACGCCCTGCGCGAACGCGGCTGGCTACCACCACCCGAAACGGCTGAGGCATGAGCCTCAGAACATGAGCCTGCAATCGGTGCCGATCTCACGTAATCCGTGGTGTCGCTGTGATCCGCCGTGCCTGCGGCCGGGGCGTATCCGGTGCATATGGCGTGGCCATGATTTCTGATGGGATGCGCACCAGTTCCGCCGCGCGCGACGCGTCCCACGGATACTTTCGCGGATCGGGCCGCGTACAGGGCTCTCCTGGTCCGCGTCGCCCGCCGGCAAGGCACCTACCGGCGCGGCGACGGCGTCCCAGTCCCTGAGCTCCGGTCCAGTGTCCGATATGCTCGGGGGGTGTCCGGCCGAGGGGTGTCGGCGGGTGCTGCTCACCGCGCGGGGGAACTGGTTGCCATCGCCCGTGACGACCCGGTACGGCGTCTCCGGCTCGCCGCGCAGTTCTACGACCGGCGCGTCGCGGCCCGGAGTATCCGGCCCTATCGGCGTGCCGAGATGGCCTTCATGCGGTGGCAGATCCAGCGTGGCCTGCTGGCACCCGCCAGCGCCGCGACGCCCGGCAGCCCGTGGTGGCGAGCCGTGAACGAGTCCCTGCTCCGCGACGCGGCCGAGGCGGACCTGCTGTCCAGGGGCGTGCACGGCGAGCCCAGCACGACCGCCGTGCGGCACTGGCTGGCATTCCTGCGGCGTCCCGCTCCGGAGGCCTGGTACCGCGCGCACAACGCCAGCATCGTGGCCGGCTACCTGGACAACCGCGAGCTCGTCGCGCTCGAGACACCGCTCGAACGGTTCTTCATGGACGTCGCGCTCCTGCGCGTCCTCTACGCGCACAGCCTGCTCACGCGCCCCAGGCTGGCGCTCGGCAGGCTCGCCGTGTTCGGTGCTCTCCTGGGCGACCCGCGCCGCCGGGCGGCCGATCTCTTCCTGTCCCTCCAGAACGTCCTTCCCGACAGGTACCCCCTGGAGGGCCTGACGATCGAGGTGGTACTCGCCCGGGAGAACCGCCTGGCCCGCGTCTTCGACTACGGTGTCATCGCCGCCCGCATCGAGCTGCTGTACCGCTACGCCGCCGCCGATCTCGACGAGCCACGGGTGTCCGCCCTCTGCACCGGGCAGTGCCCGGTCTACGCCTGGCCGTACGAGTACTGCCACGTCTGGCAGACCGACCGCTCCCAGCTCGGCATCGCGCTCGTACGCGCGCTGCTCGGCCCGCCGCACTGACCGGCCCGCCGCACTGACCGGCCGGCCTGGTAGGTGTCTGTCGATGAGCCACCTTGTCGACGGTCTGCCGGGAGCCTCACCATGGCTCGTCCCGCTACCGTTCCTCGTGCTGTCCGCGGCGGGGGCGTCCCCGCTCGTCGGGCTGGTCTTCTCCGGTGCGGCCGCGG
>NZ_CEVIVD010000185.1:4231-5062 GCF_982290655.1 Protofrankia sp. CiP1_Cm_nod3 | reverse complement strand
CGCGGCCGTCGCGGCTGGCGCGGTCGTCGCGGTCGTCGCGGCCGTGGGATACCGTGCCGCCCGCCGGTCCGGCCGGGTCCGGGGCCGGATCCGTCGGCGTCCGGGGCCGCTGTTCCGGCTCGGCCGGCCTCCGGCCGCCGCCCTTGCGACGCTGGTCACGGCAGGATGGCTGTTCGGCGGGGTCACCTGGGACGTGGTGGCCCGCGAAGGCCTCGCCGCCGACGACGCCCGGCTGCTGCACGGCGTCACCGCCCGGCGCGGCCCCGGGCTGACATCATGGGCCAGGGTGGTCACCGGTCTCGGTAGCGGACCGGTCGTCTACGGCCTGCTGGTCGTGGTGGGCGTGCTGTGGTGGCGACGGACCAGCCGCTGGACGCCGCCCGTCGCCGCCGTCGCCGTGCTCGCGGCCGGTCAGCTGGTACGCCTGATGGTCAACCGGTTGGTCGCCCGCCCGCGGCCGCCGGCGGCGCTGTGGCTGGCCCACCCGCACGGCTACGCCTACCCGTCCGGGCACACCGCCACCGCGACCATCGGCTACGGCCTGGCCGCCGCACTGATCATCAGCCTCCTGCCGGCGGGAAAGGCCATGCTCGCCGCTCCGGTCGCCGCGGCCGTCCTGATCACGACCGGGGTCGGGGTGTCGCGGGTCTACCTCGGGGTGCACTGGCCCACCGACGTCGTCGGCGGCTGGGCGTTCGGTGCGGCCTGGCTCGCGCTGGCGGCCTCGGCCGTCGCCCTTGACCGGCGGCGTCGCAACCGGCGGCAGCCGACGCGTCCACGGCCGGCGCGGGCGCCGTGAAAACCCCCGTCCGCCAGGAAAAGAGCTCGCCC
>NZ_CEVIVD010000185.1:0-3701 GCF_982290655.1 Protofrankia sp. CiP1_Cm_nod3 | reverse complement strand
GCCAGGAACAACCTCGTCGTAGCCCTCGAGCGCCTCGCCTTGACGTCCTCCCCCGCGTTACGACTCCGTTGCCCAATGCGGGCGGTGTCGATCAGCAGCGGGGTGAACCGCTGTATCCACCGGTAGACGGTCACGTGATCGACGACCAGGCCGCGTTCGGCCAGGAGTTCCTCGACGTCCCGGTACGACAGCGCGTAGCGGAGGTACCAGCGGACCGACAGCACGATCACTGCCGGTGGGGGCCGGAACCCGTGAACTCCGAGGCGGGGATCAGCGAACGGGCAGGGCGTCGACGCATCCGTCCGCCTTACCTGATCAAGAGCCCAGCGAACACAACAGACAGTGAGGATGTATGTGAACCCTGCGCCATTGGTTCCAGTCGGAGACGCGGCCCCCATCTCAGACGGATGCAGGCGAGGATACCCAATACGGATGAAACGGATTTATTTATCCTTCCGTCGTGATCACCGTCCGATCGTGTCGAGATCGGAGTCCAGGCGGGACCAGGTCCGGGTGCCGACCACCCCGTCGGCCGTCAGCCCACGCTGTCCCTGGTAGTGCACCACGCCCTCATGCGTCGCCGGCCCGAAATCGCCGTCCGGGGCCAGCCTGGACGGGTGGCCCCCCTCCCATCCCAACACGATATTCAAGGCGTTCTGGAGGGTCTGCACGGGAGCTCCCCGGTCAGGGAAGGTGCCGGTGCGGTGCGAGTCCTGGTCGCCCCGGTGGAGGGTCGGGTATCCGGCGAAACGATTGCCGGGCTGCGGCGTGGTCGGGTACCACTCGCTGTAGTCCACGCCTCCGGCGGCCTTCCCGACGCCTGGCACCGTGGCCGTGGCCGTGAACTGCCACGCCACCAGCGTCTCTTTGTCCCACCCGTGGGGGAGCATACTGTCCCGCCACGTATTGGTATACGAGGGCAGCCACAGCGGTACCCCGAAGTAGGATACTCTCCCCTCCTGGAGGAAAAATTTGCCGGAGTACAGCCATTTCTCGCCGGGCATATGGTCTATCTTGCCGAGGAAGTCGCGGGCGAGGTCGCCACGTCGACGCGCCGGGATCGCGGCCTGTTCCAGGTCGAGGATAAGGATGTCGTCAGGGTGGTAGTTTCGGTTCACCACGTTCAGAAAATGTGCCGCCTGGTCCGCAGCGTCCCATGTGGTGGCGAAATGGTAGTGGCCGACGCGTAGCCCGGTGTGGCGAGCGTCCTTAACCCACCCCTCCCACCGCTCATTGGTATACGTGGCCCCTTCCGTCGCCTTGATGACGATTAGCTCGTGTCCGGCGTCCTTGTAGACGTCGGCGTCGAAAGACGCGTTGTATATGGAGATATCAGCAAAACGCGACATGTCGCATGCACTCCTTAGATACCTATCCGACTATTCGGCTCCTCTGCAGAGGTCTCCGCACGATTATTCCCAGATTGCGTCCACATATCGCATCGCAGGGCGGCTCGCTGCCGAAGAAGACCGACAAGGATCAACAGGAAGCGATCTTGCTATTGCCGAAACCGCGTTTCCTCACAACGAAACACCCCCTGAGTGGATATTTACGTGGTTTCGGTGGGATGAATCGTTTATGCCGGCCGTAGCTTTTACGGCTTTCGCGTGGTAAAGGCGGATTCGTGCACTCCATGGTCTTGAGCGCGAGGGTCGTCAAGGGCGGAGATGCGGCCGGCTGTCTGTCTGGTTTACCGATGCGGTGAAAGCCCCTCTCCTGCCAGGGTGAGGCAGTTCCCGGCCCGCTGGTTTACCGCCGCCCCGGCCAGGGAGAAACCTCCGTCATGAGCCCACGGAAAATCAACCGCACTGGTGTTCCCTGGCGATACCTGCCCCATGGCTTCCCGGCGCACGCCACCGCGTCTCCCTCCTACGCCGCCTGGCGCGACGAGGGCATCCTCACCCGGCTCGGCCACACCCTCACCCGCCGGGGTAAGGGCGAGCAGTCCCTTGTCAGGACGGGAGCCGGCCTCGGGCGACGAGTTCTCGTACCAGCGGACGCAGCGCGGCAGGTACCTGCAGCTCGTTGAGGACCGCTGAGCGCCGCCGGCCGGCGGCGTCGGTCACGGTGAACCGGTACTGGTAGAGGTCGGCCCCCTGGGGGGGCCTTGCCGGCTGATCCCAGCCGAGGGTGTCCAGCGCGGCTTCGGCCTGCCCGGCCTGCTCCGGGTCGAGTTCGCTGGTGTCGAGGACAGCATGCAGAACCAGACCGGCGAAGCCGCCGCTACGTTCGAACTCCACACGCACCCTTCGATGATGCCCCGGGTGAGAGCCCCTGTCAGGCCAGGTCGGGTCGCGGACCCCCGTGTTGTTAGTTCAGCGGAACCTTCACCGCGTCCCAGCCGTCCCGTACCGCCTGGGCTTCGTCGCTGGTCGGACCGTATATCTGCTGTGCCTGACGGAGGGTGATCCGAGCGAACGTACGGAACTCGGGAGAGGGATGGGCGAGCTCGGGGTCCCGCAGCGTGGCATACCAGATGGCGCCCGGCGCTTCCCAGGCGAAACCGCCGAGGGTATCGGCGACGATGTAGAAGGCCCGGTTCGGGATGCCGGAGTTGGTGTGCACGCCGCCGTCGCCCGAGGCCGTGTGGACATAATGGTTCATGTCGGCTGGCTGGTCGTCGTGCCGGTTGGCGGTACCGGGTGCCTTCAGCGACCGCAGTGCCGGCCCGAACGCGGGGCCGACAATGTCCGTGCCGATCAGCCAGTCGGCATCGGAGGCCTTCTGGCTCAACCGGTACTGCTTGACCAGACTACCCATGACATCGGAGATGGACTCGTTGAGCGCGCCGGACTGACCACTGTAGACCAGGTTTGCCTCGTGCTGGGTGACCCCGTGGGTGAGTTCGTGGGCGATCACGTCGAGCCCCGCCGTCGTGCGGGTGAGCTGCTGGCCGTCCCCGTCACCGAAGAACATGCGGCCGGCATCCCAGATGGCGTTGGCGTAGTTTTCCCCATAATGGACTCCGCCGAGCAGCGGCTGCCCCTGGCCGTCGATGGAGTCGCGGTCGAAGATCCGCCAGTAGAAGTCGTACGTCGCGCCGAAGCCGTCGTACGCTTCGTCGACCGCCGGGTCACCGGTCGCCGGTTGTCCTTCGCTCCGTACCGGGGTACCCGGCGTCTGGATTTCCTGATGATGCTGGTCGTAGATGGTGCGCTGTGGCCGGCCGCCCTGCCGGCCGAACGTGGTCGGGCGGGCCTCCCGCCCCCCGGAACGGGCGGCCGTCTCGGCGCGGGCCAGCCGGAACGAGTGGTCCAACTGCAGGGTGCGTAGCGCTGCCGCCCGCTCTTCCTCGGTCTCGCCCTCGCGGACGATCCGAGCCAGCAGGTCGGGTGGGACGATGCAGTGCAACGGCCGGTGCGGCATCGTTCCCGGACGGTACATGACCATGAGAGCCCCTTCCTTCGCTTCCCTTTCGAGCGAGTCGCTCCCCGGTGTACCCATCTACGTAACTAAACGAACACAGAAGGGTGTAGATCTTCCTGAGTGAGGTCGTTGACTGGATGATCCCGGACTGCTGGCCGTGGGTTGATCGCGAAAGGGCTCCTTGTCGCTGTGTTCGCGGGTGTCGAGTCCTGAACGTGTCGCGAGCAAGGAGCCTGGGTGTCAGGGTATGGGGGTTCGCCGGAGGTGGTGCCGGCGGGTGCGTTCGAGCGGTCGGAGGAGCGGTTCGACCGGCTGCGGGTGGGGCTGTCGGGGGC
>NZ_CEVIVD010000184.1:0-7726 GCF_982290655.1 Protofrankia sp. CiP1_Cm_nod3 | reverse complement strand
GTGAGTGACCTGACCTTCCGGGTCGACGCCGGGGAGATGGTCGGGTATCTGGGGCCGAACGGGGCGGGGAAGTCCACGACGATCAAGATGTTGATCGGGATTCTGGTGCCCAGCGCCGGGCGCATCCGGGTCTGCAGTCTTGACCCGTCCCGACAGCGCACGGAACTGGCGCGTCGGCTGGGGGTGGTTTTCGGGCAGCGTACGACGCTGTGGTGGGATCTGCCGTTGCGGGACAGCTTCGATCTGCTCCGGCGTATTTACCGAATCCCGGCGGGACGGTATCAGGAAAACCTCGACCAATTTGTCGAACTGTTACAGCTCGCCTCTTTTCTTGACACGCCCGTCCGGCAGCTCTCGCTCGGTCAGCGCATGCGCGGCGATCTCACGGCCGCGCTGCTGCACGACCCGGAGATCGTGTATCTGGACGAGCCGACGATCGGTCTCGACGTCGTCTCCAAGGCCGCCGTACGCGGCTTCCTCACCGCGCTCAACCGGGAGCGCGGGACCACCATCATGCTCACCACCCACGACATGACCGACATCGAGCAGATGTGCCCGCGGGTGCTCGTCATCGACCACGGCCGGCTGGGTTTCGACGGGCGGCTGGCGGACCTGCGCGCCCAGATCGGCGGGGAGCGCGTCCTGGTCGTCGACCTGGCCGAGCCTTGGCCGCCGATCGACGTGGCCGGTACCCGGGTGGTCGAGGTGGACGGGCCCCGCCAGTGGCTGGCGTTCCCGGCGGGCGAGAGCGCGGCGCCACTGGTCGCCGCCGTGGCCGACCGGTACCCGCTGGTCGACCTGTCCATCCGCGAACCGGCGATCGAGGAGATCATCACCCGGCTGTACACCTCGGGCACCTCGGGCACCGCAGGCAGCGTGAGCACCTCGGGCAGTGTGAACTCCTCGGGCGCCGCGAGTTCCCCGGGCATCGTGGACTCCTCGGGCGCGAGGAACCCGTGACCGCGACATCGCTGAGAGCTATACCACCCGCAGCGGCACTGTCGGCAGCGGCACCGCGAGAAACGGCATCACCGACGGCGGCGTCATCAGCGACGGCGGCGTCATCAGCGACGGCGGCGCTGACAGTGGCGTCGCGGTGAGAGGGGGTGTCGGCACCTATCTCGCGGTCGCCCGGTACAGCGCTCGGCGATATGCCGGCTACCGGGCCGCCACGGTCGCGGGCGCGTTCACCAACACCGTGTTCGGGATCATCCGCGCCTACGTCCTGCTCCAGGTGTGGCACCAGCGGCCCGGCCTCGGCGGGTACGACACCAGCGGCGTCGTGACGTTCGTCTTCCTCGGGCAGGGGCTGATCACGTCGATGGCGCTGTTCGGCGGCGGCATCGACCTGCCCGAGCGCATCCGTTCCGGCGCCGTCGCGATGGACATGGCTCGGCCGGTGGGCTTCCAGACCTGGTGGCTGGCGGACGACGCCGGGCGCGCCGCAGTCCAGCTGCTCACCCGGGGACTGCCGCCCACGCTGGTCGCGGCCCTCCTGTTCGACCTGCGCCTGCCGACGCCCGCAAGCCCGGCCGCCGCCGCGGGCACGGCGTCCGCCGCCGGTGTGTGGGATGCCGCCGGCGTGTGGGGGCTGTTCGCCGTGTCCGTGGTCCTGGGTTTCCTGGTCAGTTTCGGGCTGCGTTACCTGATCGCCCTCACGACCTTCTGGCTGCTCGACCAGCGAGGGCTGGAAAGCGCCTACACCCTGTTCACGGTGTTCTTCTCCGGCATCTCCATGCCGTTGACGATCATGCCGGGAGTGCTGCGGGACCTTGCCGAGGCGCTGCCCTTCGCCGCGATGATGCAGATACCGGCGGACGTCCTGCTCGGCAACCGGACCGGCGCGTCGCTGGTCGCGGCGATCGCGTTCCAGGTGGGCTGGGCCGTCGCGCTCCTCGCGGCCGGCCGCGCGCTCACCGCCCACGCCACCCGGAAGCTGGTCGTCCAGGGTGGCTGACAACAGCGCGGCCCGCCCCGGCCGCAGGAACAACCGGCACAGCTCGGACGAACGTTCCAGCCAGCACGAACGGCCCAGCCGGGATGAACATCCCGGCCGCAACAAGCGGCACAGCCGGGACGAACATCCCGGCCGGAGCCGCCGGTACGAAGCGGTGCGGCACTATCTGCTGTTCGCGGCGGCCTGGACGCGGGTGGCCTGGCAGTACCGCGCCTCGGTGCTGCTGCTGGCCGTCGGGCAGTTCCTGGCGACCGGGCTGGACATCGCGGTGATCGGCGTGCTGTTCACCCGCGTGCCGCACCTGGCCGGTTTCGGCCTTGCCGAGGTGGGTTTCCTCTTCGGGACGTCCTGCACCGCCTTTGCCGTGTCCAACATGTTCTTCGGGACGCTGGAACGGGTCGGCGAACGCATCCGGGACGGCAGCCTCGACGTGATGCTGGTCCGGCCGGCCGGGCTGCTCGTGCAGGTCGCCACGGACGGTTTCTCCCCGCGCCGTCTCGGTGGGATCGTCCAGGGTGTCGGCGTTCTCGCGCTGTCCCTCGCGGGGCTGGACGTGCCCTGGACCCCTGGCCGCGTCCTGCTCGTCGCCACTATGATTATCTGTGGGGTCGGTATCTTCAGCGCGGTCTGGATCGCCGGGGCGGCGTTCCAGTTCGCCGTCGAGCAGGCCGCGGAGGCGATGAACGCGGTCACCTACGGCGGGAGCTTCCTGACCCAGTACCCGATGTCGATCTACGGCCGGGACGGGATGCGGCTGCTGACCTTCCTCGTCCCGCTGGCGTTCCTCAACTGGCAGCCCGCCCTGTACGTGCTCGGCAAGCCCGACCCGCTGGGCCTGCCGTCCGTGTTCCGTTTCGCCTCCCCGCTGGTGGCCGCCGTCCTGCTGACCCTCGCCGCCGTGGCCTGGCGCGCCGGTCTACGCCACTACCGCTCCACCGGTAGCTGATCTCTCGGCCCGGGCCGAGCACGTCTCGCCCCGGGCCGGATGCGTCCCGCCCGGGGCCGGGCGCGTCACTGACACCGGGACGGGCAGGCCCAGGAGCTTCCGGACCTCGGCGGTGGACTGGATCGAGGCGGCCAGATCCTCACCCTGGGTGATGAAGGTCAGGTCGGTGATCCCGGTGTCCAGGTACGGGGCGCAGAACTCGGCGACGGCCTCGGGCGGCCCGGCCGGCGACCACTTCTCGAAGGCCTCGCGGGGCAGCTTGTAGACGTTCCGCATGTTCTCGGCCAGCCGGTGCGCGGCACGGTCGGGGTCCGGCCCGAACTCGCACCAGACGATGATGCCATGGCGCCAGGCGACGCCGGTGCGGCCGATGCGCGCCGCCTCCTCGTCGACCTGCTCGATGAAGGAGCGCACCCGCCGCGGGGAGGCCCAGATGGCCAGCCAGCCGTCGCCGAGGCTGGCGGTCCGGCGCAGGGCCGCGTCGCCACGGCCGCCGACGAGCAGCGGCACGGGCGGATCGACCACCGGGTGCACCGCCGCGTCGACCAGGTTGAAGATCTCGCCGGCGAACGTCACGGCCTCACCGGTCATCTGACGGCGGATGATCCGCAGGCTCTCGTCCGTCCGCTTACCGCGGGTGCGCGGGTCGACGCCGCAGACCTCCATCTCCCTGCGGTCGTCGCCGCCGACACCGACGCCGAGCACGAGCCGGCCCGGGTGCATCTCGCACACCGTCGACAGCTGCCGGGTGACGGTGGTCGGGTGGCGCAGCGGCAGCTGGTAGATGCCGACGTGCACGGGCAGCTCGTCCTGCAGGTTGAGCAGCATCGTGGCGTTGGTCAGGCCGTCCCAGCCGTAGCCGCCGTGGAAGCTCACGTGGTCGCCGCAGTGCAGGTGCCCCAGCCCGGCCTCGGCCGCCAGCCCGAGCAGCCGGCGGCGTTCGGGCGCCGGGTACCGCGCGAGGTCGTCGCTGAAGATCGACAGGCCGATGTTGACCGCTTCAGTCACGACTGCTCCTGTATGCGCCCGGCGAACGCGGCGGGGTGGCTGCCGGCGGCGGAGCGGCCGGTCATCGCGGGTCGCCTTCGGCGAGGAAGCGCTTGCGCTCGGCGTCGATCTCCGGATTATCCATGATCGAATAGCCGTAGAGCGCTTCGATGCGGAGCTGGTCCTCCAGCGGCCGCCCGATGACTTCGAGGATCGTGTCCTTCGCCGACTCCACGGCGCGCTGCGGGTTGCGCAGGATCTTTGCCGCGAGGTCCTCCGCGCAGGCCATCAGCTCGCAGGCGGGCACGACCCGGGAGACGAGGTTGCACTGCAACGCCCGCCGGGCGTCGATCGGCTCGCCGGTCAGCTCCAACTCGAGCGCGATCCCCGCGCCGCAGATGTTCACCAGGCGCACGATGCCGCCGTCGGCGGGGTGCATCCCGCGGCGTAGCTCGAACGAGCCGAACACGCAGTGCTCGGCGGCGACGCGGATGTCGCAGGCCAGCGCGAGCTCCAGGCCGCCGCCGATGACGTAGCCGTTCAGCGCGGCGATGACGGGCTTCTTCGTGCGGTGCAGCCCGCGGGTGATCCCGCCAGCGAAGCCCCTGGGCAGCGCCTCGCGGCCGAGGCTCGGCCCGGCGCCCGTCCAGTGCCCGACCATCGTCGACAGGTCCGCCCCGGCGCAGAACGCCTTGTCCCCGGCACCGGTGAGGATCGCCAGGCGGATCTCCTCGTCGTCACGGAAGTCCGTCCAGATCTCCCGCAGGCGTTCGTTGGCATCGGGATCGATCGCGTTGTGCTTCTCGGGCCGGTTCAGCGTGACGTACGCGATCGGCCCCTTCTTCTCGTAGAGGACCTTGTCCGCAGCCTGGCTCATTTCACCGCCCAGGTCGCCGGCACCCCGCGCATCCCGTTGGTGACGTCCGAGACGTTGGTGAGGTTCGAAAGGCCGCGGCGCGGCCGGGTGAAGGCTTCGCGGCGCTCGGCGCGGCCGCGGTCCCGGCAGGCGAACGCCTCGATGCCGGTTCCGACGGGTAAGGCGATCACAGGTTCGCTCCTGTCGTGAGGGGCCGGGCCGCGGCGAGGAAGCCCTCGACGAGGCCGGGCCGGGAGTAGTAGGCGTCGCCGATCCCGTCGGCCACCCGGCGGCGCTGGTACTCGAACAGGACGGCGAGCTTCCACAGGGCCATCGCCGTGTACCAGTCGACGTCGGGCACCTCGGTGCCGGTGGCGGCCGCGTAGCGGGCGGCCAGCTCGGCGCGGGAGGGGTAGCCGTCGGCGAGGGTCGCCGCGCTCATCTCGGTCAGCGCGTGCGGTGGCTCGCCGGGCACCGCGTAGGTGGCCAGCAGGTAGCCGACGTCGCGCAGCGGGTCGCCGATCGTCGCCAGCTCCCAGTCGAGCACGGCGACCAGCCGGGCGGGCGGGCCGGCGGCGAGCATGACGTTGCCCAGCCGGAAGTCGCCGTGGACGATCGCCGGCGCGGCCGGCGCCGGCGGGTCGTCCACCAGCCAGTCCAGCAGCGCGCCGAGCTCCCCCGGCAGGCCGTGCCCGTCGGGGTCGACGATCCGCGCGAAGCGCCGCAGGTGACGCGTGACGTCGCCGGAGGGCCGCCCGAAATCCCCAAGGCCCGCGGCTGCGTGGTCGACGCGGTGCAGCGCGGCGAGCGTGTCGACGAGCGCCTCACCGACCGCGCGCCTGCCGGCCGGCGTGTCGAGCGCCGGTGGCGTGCGGGTGGTGGCGACGATCCCGGCGACGTGTGCCATGACGTAGAACGGCGCGCCGATCACCGCGGTGGACTCCTCGACGGCGAGGATCCGCGGCACCGGGACCGGTTCGTCCCCCAGCGCCCGCTGCACCCGCGCCTCGCGGACGACGTCGTGGCCGCCCGGCGGGATCGGCGGTGGCGGTGGCCGGCGCACCACCACCCGACACTCGCCGTCGGACACCAGGTAGGTCAGGTTGGAGTGGCCCTCACCGATGCGCCGCAGCGTGATCGGCCCACGGCACAGCCCAAGACCGCGCAGGTAGGCCTCGAGCCGGCCGACGTCGAAGGGCGGCGCGCTCCCGCCGGACGCAACGGCCTCGACAGGTGGGACAGGCCCGGCGGACGGGACGGCCCCGGCGGGCAGGGCGGGCAGGGCAGCCCCGGCGGGCAGGGCAGCCCCGGCGGGCGGGACGGCCCCGATGGTCTCGGCGGGCGGGGCGGTCTCGGAGGATGCGCTCACTGCGCGTCGACCAGCCGCTTCAGGTAGCCGCGGGGCCACAGCGTCTCGAACTGCCCGGCGCCGGCCTCGCCGTCGATGGTCACCTGGCAGGCAGCCTCGGACATCAGCGTGTCGGAGCCGACGGGCAGGTGCAGGATGGCGTAGCGCCGCATCCACAGGTGCGTCGTCCCGCCGTGGGCGTCGGTCAGCTCGGCTTCCAGGCTCTCCTGGCCCATGTCCCTGTCGTAGGTGGCGTGGTGGCGGCTGTCGACGATCGCCACCGGTTCGCCGCCGCGCAGCACGTAGCCGTTGACGCCCAGTTCGCCGCGTGCGATGTGGAACATCGCGTTGAGCTCCGCGCCCGACGGGGTACCGGCGGCGAGCCACTTCCAGTGCTGCACCGCGCTCCAGTGCCGCCGGCCCCAGGAGTGGTCGCGGTGCGCCCACACGTCCGCGAACGGGATGACCCGCTCGCCGATCCGTAGGGTGCCCGACGCGCGCCCGGCCTGCTCGAAGCGGTTGGCCGCCATCCACGGCGGGCAGCCCGCCGGGTTCTCGCGGTAGCTGAAGGGCCGGTGGCTGGCCTCGAAACGGTAGTCGATGCTCACCTCGTCGCCGGCAAAAACGATCTCGGCGGTGCGCAGCGGATCGGGCTGGCGCAGGTACAGGCCCGCGCAGTGCCAGTCGTCCAGCTCGCTGGCGTCGCCCAGTTCGACGTTGAAGGCGCCCAGGACGACGTTCCGCTCGCGGTCGGGGAAGTAGACGCAGACCTGCCGGCCGGCGACACCGCGCCCGTCGGTCCAGACGTACACCTGCGCGGCGATCCGCTCGTCGGGCAGGACCAGGGTCCAGAACAGGCTGTCGCGGGTCTTCACACCCGGCGCGACCCGGTGGCGCAGGTCGTCGCTCTCGACGATGTGGCCGGTGGCGGACGTGACGCTCATGCGTAGAGTCCCTCAATGATCTTGGCGTAACGCTCTTCGACGGGCCTGCGCCTAAGCTTCGCCGTCGGGGTCAGCTCGTCGCCTCCGGGCACCCAGTCGTGGTCGAGCACCTTCCGGCGTTCGGCCTGCTCGATCCGCGCGAGCCTCTGGTTGCCCCGCCGCACCGCGTCCTCGAAGTAGCCGGGCATGACCGTGACGCCGCCGACGAGGATCTCGCCGAAGCCGCTCAGCGCCAGGTGGTCGGCGTTGGCGTCCGCCACCCGTAAGAACGCCTGGCACAGTGTGGGCTCGGATAAGATCGACTGGATCGTGGTGTTCAGTGGTCCGCTGACTGGTGATGTGCTGTTTGGCGGTGCGGTCGTTGGTCGTGTGGCTGCCACGCTCATGGGCCCGTGCCTCCTCCGGTAGCACCCCAGGACGCTGCCACCGTTGTTGATCGGGGGCTACGGCCCGGCGAGTGAACGCCCTCCCCCTCTGGGCGTAGACAGCTCCGCCCTGTGATGCGCACGCCCTGTGTCACGTAGCTGCGCTACGCTGCCAGGCAGTGGACGAGCTGCCGCAGCGCATCCGCAGCCAGCGCGCGCGGGCCCGGGCGGTCCGTGGCTACGTCGAGAAACAGCTCTGGACGGAGCTGGACCAGCACATCGCGGCCGTGCGCGCCCAGGCCTCCTCCCCCGGCCCCCTTGAC
>NZ_CEVIVD010000183.1:0-7956 GCF_982290655.1 Protofrankia sp. CiP1_Cm_nod3 | reverse complement strand
GCGGGGGCCGCCCCCGGCCCGCTCGAGGCGCCGCCCATCGCGGCCGCGGCGGCCCCCGCTCAGGTGGCAAGCAGAACGGACCGAACCGGTTCGCCGCACCCGCGCGGCCACCGCTGCCGACCCGCGAGCCGCGGCCACCGGCCAGTTCCTTCGCGGACGCGGGCCTGCCCGCCGCCCTTGTCTCCGCTCTCGCCCGGCAGGGGATCACCGCCCCGTTCCCGGTGCAGGCCGCGACCCTGCCTGACGTCCTCGCCGGGGAGAACATGCTCGGCCGGGCGAGCACCGGCTCCGGCAAGACCCTCGGGTTCGGCCTGCCGATGCTCGCCGAGCTGGCGAAGAACCGCGCGGTCGCCCCGGGCCGCCCCCGCGGGCTGATCCTCGTCCCCACCAGGGAGCTCGCCCAGCAGGTCCACGACGCCCTCGACCCGCTGTCCCGGCCGCTGGGCCTGCGCCTGCGCGCGGTGTACGGCGGGACGTCGATCTCCCGGCAGATCAGTTCGCTGCGGCGCGGCGTGCATATCGTCATCGCCACCCCCGGCCGCCTCACCGACCTGATCGAACGCGGCGCCTGCTCCCTCGAAGAGATCGCGATCACCGTGTTGGACGAGGCCGACTACATGTGCGACCTCGGCTTCCTGCCGGCTGTGCGGGCGCTGCTGGACGCCACCCCCGCCGGCGGCCAGCGGCTGCTGTTCTCCGCGACCCTCGACCGTGAGGTGGAGGTGCTCGTCCGCCAGTACCTGCCCGAGCCGGTGCTCGTCGCCATCGACTCGGAGACCGCGCAGGTCTCCACCCTGTCCCGGCACGCGCTTGAGGCCGCCGACCCCGCCGCCCACACCCGGCTGGTGACCGCCCTGGCCGGCGGCTCCGGGCGGACTCTGGTGTTCGCCCGCACCCAGCGCGGCGCCGACCGGCTCGCCGAACAGCTCACCCGCTCCGGGGTGCCGGCCCAGCCGCTGCACGGCGGCATGGCGCAGAACGCCCGCAGCCGCGCGCTCGCCGGGTTCTCCGAAGGCACGCACCGTGTTCTCGTCGCCACGGACGTGGCCGCCCGCGGCATCCACGTCGACGGGGTCGACATCGTCGTGCACGCGGGGCTGCCAAGCGACCCCAAGACCTACCAGCACCGTGGCGGCCGTACCGCGCGGGCGGGGGCTCATGGCGCCGACGTGCTTGTCTCGCTCCCCGAGGAGCGCGGGCTGGTGCGCGCGCTCCTGCGCGCCGCCGGCAGCGACGCCCAGCCCGAACCGGCGGACGCCGACGACGAGGTGGTGGCGCGCCTCGCCGGGCCGCCCGCCCCCCGGATCCCCCCGCAGCCGCGCAGCACGCCACCGCACTCGGCCGCTGCCCGGCAGCCGTCCGGGATCCGGGTGCCGGCACAGGCGCGCTCGTCAGGCTCCGGCCCACGCCGGGGCGCGGACAGGCAGCAGTGGGGTGCGCCCGCCACCCGCGGCAACTCGCCCCATCGCGGCGCCGACCAGCCCCGCCGGGCAGGACGCCGGCCCGCCGGGCCGCAGGGCCCGACATCCACCGAATAACGACATCTACTGCCCGGACAACGGCGCGGGCCGTGGCACCGAACAGGTCGGTGCCACGGCCCGCGCCATGTCGTACAGCCTGACGTGTCGTACGACTGCCTGCCTTCGTACCTGGCTGCCTGGTACGACCCTGTCTGGTACGACCTGCGTAGAACTATCTGGTCCTGCGTGATGACGGGCCGGTCGTCCCGCGGCGGACAGGCCCGGGCCAGATCAGACGACAGGACCAGAGCAACCCGCCGGAACCAGACGATCCGCCGGACACGCACCTCCCGCGCCGTCAGGCGTCAGGAGTCACCGCGGGCTCAGGCGCCGCTGGAGACGCTGACCGCGTCCGACTGCCGCGGTACTCCGAGCCGCAGGCGAGTGGGGTTCGCGACCGAACGGGGGATCAGCCACGGCTCGGCCGCGGCGTCCGGGCCGTCATTGACGTCATCTTCGGGCGCCCGCTGGCTCGGCCACGGCGACTCCGGCTGAACCACTTCATCGTGCTCGGCCATTGACAGTGCTCCCCTCCCGGGCCGTGACCAACATGTGGAACCGGCCGACCATGGTGACGCGACAGACATAGTGACACAACAGACATGTCGACATCCCGCCGACAGTGGGTTACAAAAGACATCGAACCAGTATCCAGGATGATACATGGGCCTTGAGTGAGAATAATCATGCACGGGGGTGCCGCGTGAGCGATACACGTTCTTCACACACTGTGAACTCGCCATAGATGACCGAACCCGCCACGGGTAGAGTCGAATCACCGGAACGGATGGGAGGACGCACCGATGAGCGAGCCGCTGATCGCGATTCCTCCGGGTGGCTGGACCACCGACGACCTCGACGAGCTGCCGGTCAGCAACCATCGGTACGAACTGACCGACGGAGCTCTCAGCGTGTCGCCTTCCCCCTCCAACCTGCACCAGGCGCTGGGCGCCCGGCTCTTCGCCGCGCTCGAGGACATCACGCCGGAGCCGTTCGCGCTGGCGATGGCCGTGGACATCCGGTTCGGCCGGCAGCTCACCCGCGTCCCCGACCTGATGGTGATACGCAGCGACGAGCCCGCCCGGCACTGGTTCTCCCCCGCCGAGGTCGTTGTCGCGATCGAGATCGAGTCACCCGGCAACCATGTCGAGGACCGCACCACCAAACCCGCGCTCTACGCCCAGTTCGGCATCCCGCACTACTGGCGGATCGAGCCGGTACCACCCCGTGTGACGACCTACCGGCCCGGCCCCGCCGGCGCCTACGTGGCGACCGGCAGCGGGCAGCGGCTCACCGTCACCGAACCGTTCCCGGTCGACCTCGACCTCACCGTGCTGCTCCCCCGCTGGGCACGCTGACCGCACGAACCAGCGCCTCGCCGCCCACGCCGCCGGCCGCCCACGCCGTCGGCCGGCCGGCTGGCGGGAGGCTGCGCGGACGGAGGGCAGGCCGACCGACGGCTTAACCGGGCGGCAGACGGAAGGTGAGGTCGGCGGCGGGGACGGCGGTGTCCAGCTGGGCCTTCTGCAGGTGGCCGGAATAGTCCCAGTTGACCGCCTGCCAACGGGTGACCTGGTCGAGCACCCAGCGGCCGGACTGGCGGGAGCCGTTGCCGGAGCGGCCGTTGCCCCCGAAGGGCAGGTGCGCCTCGGCGCCGGACGTCGAGTTGTTCACGCTGACCATGCCGGCACCGATCCCCCGGCGGAACCGGAAGACCGTCCGCGGGTCGTTCGTGTAGATCGACGAGGACAGGCCGTAGCCGGGAGCGTTCGCGAGCCGCACCGCCTCGTCGAGGTCCCGGTAGGTCGTCACCCCGATGACCGGGCCGAACGTCTCCTCCCGGAACACCTCGTCGTCGGGCCGGACACCGTCGAGGATCACCGGGTGGTAGTACAGCCCGTCACCGGGATCGCCCACGAAGCCGCGGCGCGGCCGGGCCGCGTCCACCCGCCCGACCGCCGAGGAGCCCGCGACCCGGTGATGGTCACGGATCAGGCCGAGGGTGTGCTCGAAACCGGCGGCGAACCGCAGGTCGAGCAGGGGCCCGTACAGGACGTCGGTGACCGGGTCGCCGATGCGCGCGTCCTCGACCGCGGCCACCAGCCGGCGCAGGAACTCCCCGTGCACGGACTCGTGCACGATCGCCGTCCCCAGCGAGGTGCACCGCTGCCCGGCGGTGGCGAACCCGGAGAACACCGCGCCGGCGGCCGCCGCGTCGAGGTCGGCGTCGGGCGCGACGACCATCGGGTTCTTCCCGCCCAGCTCCAGGCAGGGGGTCTGCAGGTGCCGGCCGCACAGTTCGCCGATCATCCGCCCGACCTCGGTCGACCCGGTGAAGCCGACCTTGTCGACGAGCCCGGCGTCCAGGGCGCGCTCCAGGCCGGTGAACGTCTCCACGCCCTCGGCCGGCACGAGCCCGACCGCGCCGTGGGGCACCCCGGCACGCAGGATCAGCTCGGTGAACGCCTGCGCGCACGCGGCCGCGTAGACCGCCGGCTTCCACACGACGGTGTTGCCGCACAGCAGCGCCGGCACGATGTACCAGGACGGCACCGCCACCGGGAAGTTCCCGGCGGTGATCACCACCATGACGCCGACCGGTTCCCGGAAGGTGAACAGCTGTTTGTCCGGCATCTCCGACGGCACGGTCTCGCCGTAGAGGCGCCGGCCCTCCCCGAGGAAGAAACGGCAGGTGTCGACGACCTCCTGCACCTCGCCGCGGGCCTCGGCCAGCGGCTTGCCGACCTCGCGCGTCACCAGCCGGGCCAGCGCCTCGGCGTTGGCCTCGACGAGGTGCCCAAGGTTCGCGATGACGCTGCCGCGGACCGGCGCGGGCACGTCCGCCCAGCCCGGTGCCGCCGCCCGCGCGGCGGCGCAGGCGTCCAGCAGGTCGGCGGGGCCGGCGAGGCTCACCTCGGCGACCACCTCGTCGAGGTGAGCCGGATTCGTCGAACGGGTCACGGCCCGGGCCGCCGCCGGCCGCCGGCCGGTGGGCCCGGCTCCGTCACCGATCAGTAGCTCCACCCGGCGCGGCGGGACGGCCGGGCGGGGCGGCGCCTGATGGATCTTCATGTCGACGACCTCACCATCCAGTCGATCATCTGACGGACCATGCAGTCGATCATCCGGAGCGGCCCGGGCCACCCAGCCCCGAATCCGGTCATCCGGTTATCCGGTCATCCGGTCGGGATCCGATCATAGAGTCGGGACGCGGGCGAGGACCCGGCCCAGGGCGGCCACGCCGAGCTCCAGCTCGGCCGCGGAGACGGTCAGCGCCGGCCGGAACCGCAGCGCGCGGACACCCGCGGGCAGCACCAGCACGCTCTCCTCGGCCCGCAGCCGGCGGACCACGTCGTCCCGGCACCGCGCCGAGGGGAGGTCGATCGCGCACAGCAGCCCGCGCCCACGCGGGTTCGACACCAGCGACGGATACTTCCCGGCGAGCCCGCCGAGGGCGGCGAGCAGGTCGCGGCCGAGATCGCCGGCGCGGGCGAACAGCCCGTCGGCCGCCATCACCTCGAGCATGCGCCGCGACCGGACCATGTCGACCAGGCCGCCGCCCCAGGTCGAGTTGATCCGCCCCGGCACCCGGAAGACGTTGTCGGCCACCTCATCCACCCGCCGGCCGGCCATCACCCCGCCGAGCTGCACCTTCTTGCCGAACGCGACGACGTCCGGACGCAGGCCCAGCTGCTGGTAGGCCCAGGCCGAACCGGTCATCCCCACCCCGGTCTGCACCTCGTCGAGGACGAACAACGCGTCGTGGGCGCGGCAGAGGCGTTCCATCGCCGAGAGGAACTCGGCCCGCAGGTGGTTGTCGCCGCCCTCGCACTGGATCGGCTCGGCCAGGAAGCAGGCGATGTCATGAGGATGGCGGGCGAACGCGGCCTCGGCCTGGGCCAGCGCGGCCGCCTCGGCCTCGGCGAGGCCGGCCAGGCCGCGCGCGTCCAGCGGGAACCTGACCGCCGGCGGGTCGATGCGGGGCCAGTCGAAGACGGGGAACCGGTCGGTCTTGACCGGGTCGGTGTTGGTCACCGACAGGGTGTATCCGCTGCGGCCGTGGAAGGCATGCCGCAGGTGCAGCACCCGCCGGCCCAGCGAGGCGGGCCGGCCGGCCTGGGCGTTGTGCCGGCTCTTCCAGTCGAAGGCGCACTTCAGCGCGTTCTCGACGGCGAGCGCCCCGCCTTCGACGAAGAAGAGGTGCGGCAGCTCCGGGTCACCGAGGACGCGGGTGAACGTCTCGACGAACCCGGCGTAGGCGGCGGTGGCGATGTCGGAGTTGGCCGGCTTGTTCACCGCCGCGGCGGTGAGCTCGGCGAGGAAGGCGGGGTCGCCGGTCAGCTCCGGCGGGTTGATCCCCAGCGGCGCGGACGCGAAGAAGCTGTAGAGGTCCAGGTAGCGCCGGCCGTCCCGGGCGTCCACGAGCCAGCTCCCGCGGCTGCGCTCAAGATCGAGGACGATACCGAAGCCGTCCGCGATGACGTGGCGGCCGAGCACGTCGAGAACGTCGCGCGGCGCTACCACCGCGCCCGTCGTGCCCGCCGCGCCCACCGCGCCCACCGCGTCCGCCGTAACCGCCGTAACCGCCGTGACCGCCGTGACCGTCGCGTCCGCCGTGACCGCCGTGACCGCCGTGACCGCCGTGACCGCGGGACCAAAAATAGCGGGCGTGGCCGTGCCGGCGGGCGCGTCGACGAGCGTGCCGCGCGCGGCCGGGCGGGTGCGCGCGGGAGGGGCCGCGGTGGCGGCCCACCCCCGGACGGGCGCGGCCGTCGGCGTCGGTGTGGCGGTGGCGCCGGATGTGGCGCCGGATGTGGAGGTGGTCGACATCCTGCTTCCCCTTTCCGTGCGGAGCTCCCCAAGGGAAAAGAAATCTTTCCGTTGATACCTTGAGATCATTAATATACTAGATCAAATTTCCGAGATCCAGAGAAATTTTTTTGCCCTACGTCGATAACGCCGAATGATCGACATAAGCCACCTGGCGCCGGCAGCGGGTGACGGGTATCAGGGAGAATCAGGTGCGCCAGCCGCCGGTGCCGCGGGTGGACGGCGTCCGAAGGGAGAAGCGTGCTCCAGCCACTGTCCAGCGACGACCCGCGACAGATCGGGCCATACCGGCTACAGGGCCGGATCGGCGCCGGTGGCATGGGCACCGTCTACCTCGGGTTCGGCGCGGACGGCCGGCCGGCGGCGGTCAAGGTGCCCTCCCCCGGCCTCGCCGACGACCCGGAGTTCCGCAGCCGCTTCCGCACTGAGGTCGCCGCCGCCCGGCGGGTACGCGGCGGCAGTGTGGCCGCCGTCCTCGACGCCGACCTCGACGGCCCGCGCCCCTGGATGGCGGCCGAATACGTCGAGGGCCGCAGCCTGACCGACGCGGTGGCCGGGCGCGGGCCCTTCACCGGGCACCTGCTCGACGGGCTGGCGGTCGGGCTCGCCGACGCCCTGGTCGCCATCCACGCCGCCGGCGTGATCCACCGCGACCTCAAGCCGTCCAACATCCTGGTCACCTGGGAGGGCCCGAAGGTCATCGACTTCGGGATCGCGCGGGCGGCCGACTCGACCAGCCACACCCGCACCGGCACCCTGATCGGCACCATCGTCTGGATGGCCCCCGAGCAGCTGCGGGGTGAGCGCGCCGGCCCCGCCGCCGACATCTTCGCCTGGGGCGCCTGCATGGCCTTTGCCGCCACCGGCCGCCAGCCGTTCGCCGGCGAACGGCCCGAGGCGGTCGCAGTACAGATCATGACCGCCGAGCCCGACCTCACCGGCGTCCCCGCCCACCTCGCCCCGGTGCTGGCCACGGCGCTCGACAAGGACTCGGCACGGCGCCCGACCGCCGCGCACCTCGTCGCCCGGCTCGTCGGGCACGACGTCGCCGACGCCGGCGAATCCGTCCGGGCGACCGAGACCGCCCTGGCCCGCTGGTGGTTACTGACACCCCCGCCCACCTCGGCGCCCGCCGGGCCGCCGCCCGCCGCCGGGCCGCCGGCCGACGCCTACCAGCAGCCGTTCCAGCAGCAGTCCTATCCCCAGGCGCCCTACCAGCAGACGGCGCCACCGGGGTTCGGGCACACACCGGCCCACCAGCCGCAGTGGGACCAGACACCGGCCGGCCATCACCACCCACCACACAACGCACCGGGCCATGGCCCTGATTACGGCCCCGGTCACAGCCCCGGTCACAGCCCGGGCCCGGCGTACGGGCCGGTGCCGCCCGGCCCGTCACGGCCTCGCCGGCGCGGCCGGCTCGCCACCGTGGTGGTGGCGCTGCTGGCGCTGGCCGGCCTCGGCGGGGTGGCCACCGCGCTGACCCTGCGTGATCGGGATTCCCAGCTCAGCGCGCAGACCAGCGTGGCGTCACCGTCATACCCGCAGGTCACCAGCTCGGCCCGGACGTCGACGGCCCGCCGCAGCCCCACCGCGAGCCCACGCA
>NZ_CEVIVD010000182.1:4207-8444 GCF_982290655.1 Protofrankia sp. CiP1_Cm_nod3 | reverse complement strand
CCCCCCTGGTCTCGCGCACCGGCACGCCGACGGCGGACGCGACGGCCGGGCAGCTCACCCTTGCCGAGGCCTCGAACATGCTCAACGAGCGCGGTTTCACCGTGACCGACCGCTCCGGCTTCGTGCGGGGACGGGCCCTCAACGTCCTGATCGGCAGGAAGGCGGACTCCCCGGCCGTCCCCCAGCAGTTCGGGTTCTTCTTCGTCGGCACCGAGATGATCGGCAAGGACTTCACCGACCCGAGCGCCGGCATCCGCGTCGCCACGGCCCGGGACACCGTCGTCGTGCTGCGCTACGCCCTGTACAAACCCGCGGACCAGACATGCTGCCCGACCGCCGGAACGGCCGACGTGACGTTCCGCTGGGACGGAACGAAGCTGAACGTGGACCCCGCGACGATCCCCCCGAGCGACCCCGCCGCCAACGGCAGCCGCCGCTGACCCGGATCATGTTCCGGCCTGGCGGCCCTACCGTGACCGGGCGTCCGCAGCCGGCCGGGCCGTCGGTGGCGGATACGGGCTCCGGAGATGGCTAAGAGCCCCGGCCGGCACGCGGTGTGCCGGGCGCGAGGCCCTCGGGTCCCTGCGTCGCTCCTACCGGGTCCGCGTATGCCCAGAAGGTCCCAACAGCGCGGGAAACCTGGAATCCCGTTTCCCAAACGGCGAGATATCCCATCGGCCGGTGGTGTCAGGAACGAGGTATCCCGCACAGAGCGTGGTCGGCTGCCGTTGCGAGCGCGGCCTCGGCGGCCGCGGGGGCGGGGTGGATGGTGCTGGCCAGGACGACCGTACGGGTGGTGTCCTCGTTCCAGAACGCCATGGTCTGGTATCCGAAAATGGCGCCGCTGTGGCCCCAGTTCGCTCCGCAGCGGTCCTGGACCCGTTCGATCCCGAGGCCGTAACGGAAGTCCGGGTCGGCGGGATTCTCTACCGTGGTGGTCTTCATCTCCTGGAGCATCCGGGCACGGAGCAACTCGCCGCCCATCAGGGACCGGTAGAAGTGGGACACGTCCTTGGCGCTGGAGACGATGGCACCGGCCGCCCAGGCGTGCGAGGGATTGAGCCCGGTCACGTCGAACGGCCTGCCGTCGGCCGTGGGAACGAGGTCGGCCGGGACGTATCCGTGGGCGTAGTAGCCGGGTAGCTCCCCGGTGGTGGCGGGGAATGATGTGTCGGCCAGGCCCAGTGGCTTGAAGATCCGTCGTTGGAGTTCCTCGCCCAGCGGGTGGTGAGTGATCGATTCGACGAGCAGGCCGGCGACGATGTAGTTGGTGTTGGAGTACTCCCAGGCGGTACCGGATGCGAACGCACCCGGATGGGTTTCGGCGATGGCTACGAGTTCCGTCGGGGCGAAGACCCGATTCCGGACGATGCCCGCCACCAGGCTGGGGTCGGCTGTGTAGTCGAACAGGCCGCTGGTGTGGTTGAGCAGCTGTCGAACAGTGATCTTGTTTCCGTTCCGCAGCAGGCCTGGTAACCAGCGTTCCACGGGACGGTCAAGGGTGAGGCGTCCCTCCCCGACAAGCTGGAGTACCACTGTGGCTACGAACGTCTTCGTGATGCTGCCCACCCGTACCCGGGCCTGCGGCCGCAACGGCGCACCGGTGGCCAGATCGGCGACCCCCGCGGCGGCCTGGCGGATCCCACGGTGGTCCTGCACTCGGACCACCGCGCCAGGGACGCCGGCGGCGATGCCGTCGCTCAGCAGCGTGCGCAGCTCGGGGTCGATCCTCGACGTGTCCGGCTCGGGGGCGGGATGCGCTGCCGTGCCGGCCAGGGCTGGTGCCGCCCCCGCCAGCAGGGGCGAGAGCAGAACGACGGTCGCGAGGAACGCAACGACCGGGAGGACCGTGCCAGAAGACTTCAGCCGATGTGCCCGGTGCGGGCCGCGCACGTCCGGTGAGCGGCGCCACGTGTCGGTTACAAATTCGCGGAATGCATGCCATGTCATTGCGATCTCCAACGGTTTCGCCGGTATGACAGGCCGGATCCGCCTGGCTCCAGCGCCGGGCCGCGATGTCATGCCCGGCCGCCACTTCTTTCCTCTTCGACGGCCAGTGGGGCCTGGCGGCGCTGCCGCTGCCAGGCGGATATCAGCCGCCACATCCGTCCGGTGACGAAAGCCCCGGCGAACATGAGCACGTAGACCAGCGGGGTCCAGGCTCCCCCGACGGATGTATGCGTTCCGTCGAGATAGGTGAATGTCTCGTCGCTGATCAGATAGGGGACCCCGGTCCAGCGGAAGGTGCCGGTGGCATGCGGGGCGATCGTGGTGATCCCGGCGTCGAAGGCGGTCCTTCCGGCGTGCTCGAGCAGCGTCATGAGGACGTCGACGCCGAGAACGGTGACGGCCGCGGCGGTCCAGGACGGCCGCCGGGACAGCTCGCCGTACTCGGCGGCGAGGTAGCCGGCCGCGAGGATGCGCAGATCACCGAGCTGGCGCACGGCCTGCCGGGCGCCGACGTCCTCGGCCGCGGCCCGCAGGTTGTCGCGCAGTTCCCGACGCCGGATGATCCGGGATCTACGCGGCAGGTCCTGCAGCCGGGCGTTCATCGTCCACACGGCGCGTTCGATACGCAGCCGGTCGAGAGTGCTCCGCGAGGTGGCCATGTCAGGTGTCCTCCGTTGAGGTGGGCGGGTCGGGAAGGCGCCGGACAAGCACGGGGTGGACCACCTCGGCCAGTGACAGCCAGCTTGCGGTGCCTTCCGCCAGAGCCTGGGTCCCGGCCGCGGTCGACCGGTAGTACTTGCGGGCCGGGCCGGACCGGGAGGCGACCAGGCGCGCCTCCACCCGGCCCTCGCGTTCCAGGCGTGCCAGCGCCGGGTACACGCTGCCCTCGCTGATGTCCGTCAACCCGAGCTCCCGCAGTCGCTGGACGACTTCGTAGCCGTAGGACTCACGCTCGGCGAGCAGCCGTAGCAGCAGCAACGACAGGACGCCCTTGAGGAGCTGGGGATCATGCGTCGGCGTCATAGATGAAAGCTAAGCCGAGTACCTGGCATTGTCAAGTAGTAGGTATAAGCGAGATAGGGCATGGAAGACCGGACACCGGACCGCATGCCGCCGGCGGCGCGCCGGAGAACACCGGAGAACAGATGCCGCGGCTCCACCGGACACGAGCCAAGCCGGGGAGCGTCTCGCTCCAGCACGAGGACGACTGGTGCGTGACCGGGCCAATAGCCGTGACCGGGCCAATAGCATGGCGTCGATGCCGACGCTCCTGATCGTCCACCACACGCCCCCGTCGTCGGGCGCGGCTGCTACGGGGCGAGTTCGTCGATCGTCAGGCCGATGTCGCTCAGGATGCCCCGCAAGGTGCCCTTGGCCAGGTCGCGGTCGCTGTGTACCGGGACCGTCGTTCCACGCCCGTCCGGGTGACGCATGATGTGGTGGCTGCCGTTGACTCGCGCCACCTTGAAGCCGTGGCGCTCCAGCGCGTGGACGACACGGATGCCTCGGACGGAGGGAACCGGAGGCATCAGGCCGCCACGGTGACGGACAGCTCCCGAGGAACCCCGAACTCCTCGATCAGGCCGACGAGCGCCTCGCGGAGGTCGTCCAATGCCTCCTGCTCGGTCGCGCCCTCGCCATGGGCGCCCACACCTGGACGCAGCTGGGCATGCGCGCACCACACGCCGTCCTCGTCACGCTCGATGACGATCGGGACGGTGACCGTAGTCGTGCGTGACGCCGCCATACGCCCACGATATCGCGGGCGCTGTCCTGGCACGGAACGCTCGCCACGGTCCGTGAAGCCCGCCAGGAACCCGGCACCACCGCCGCGGCGTCCCGGATGGCCCGGTTGAGGGCTGGCTACTGTGATCAAATGGTTGCCGGTTCGCCCCGGGATGACGAAGCGCCGACGCCCGGCGCGGTCGCGGCGATGGCCGCCGGCAATCATGTGTGTCCGGTCTGGCGCAACGAGCTCGGTGGTCTCACCTTCGAGATGACGGGTCCTGCTGATCGACGTTTCGTCAGGTGGGCGCCGGCCGGCACCTGAACCTGACCGGCGGAAGCGGCTCGCCTGCGTTCAGCCGCGCCGTTCACGCAGGTTCCGTCGGTGCTCGACGAGAGGCGGGACGGGGCGGGCAGCTGACTGATCACAGCAGGTCTTCCGGGGCACAACGCGGTCGACCCGGTCTGGAAAGCTGATCCGTTGCGCGACATCGAGGCTCGCGGAACGCCCGACACCCGTCGTGCAGATGCACCCTTGTTGTTGCACGGCACGACGGGTGGT
>NZ_CEVIVD010000182.1:0-3843 GCF_982290655.1 Protofrankia sp. CiP1_Cm_nod3 | reverse complement strand
TACCGGGAAAGGCTCGGCGAGCCCAGTCGTCGGCATTGGCGGTATTCGATATCAGGTATTTACACCTGGTACTGTCGCAGGTCCACGCCGCTGAGCTGGTCGTAGGTCCGCAGGCGCATTCGGAAAAGGCCGTTGTCGCCCCAGCCGGTGCCCCAGCTGTTTGCGTAGACGATCACGCTGTCGAACACGTTCCGCGTGTCGAGATCAACCCCGATCGCCTCGACCTCGTGGCCGCCGGCGACCCCGCTGGACCGCCATTTGGGGTCAGCGTCGATGAAGCCGGCGGCGTCCGGGTGGAAGAACGCCGCGTACCACGGCATTCCTTGCAGCACCGGGCCGTGCTGGAGCAGCTGCAGCAGACCGTAGGCGGTGCGGGCGAACCGATATCCCTTGATCGTGCCACGTGACTTGAGTACCTTGCAGATGGCCAGGCCGGACGAACCGGTATCGTCCGGTGGGTAGGTGCCGGGATAGCCGTCCACGACGGTGGCATCCTTGTACAGCGTGACGGCAAAGTCCTCCAGCGCCTTGCCGTTGCCCGCCGCGGGCAGAGCCCTACTGCCGACCGCGCTGTAGAAGGGTTCGGTGCCCAGCGCCCCGGTGCCGGCGTTCCCGGTGCACGACCCGAGCTCGCCCTGGTCGAGGATGACAATCCGGCGGTCCCAGAGCTGGTCCACCAGCTTCCCGGACATCGCCGCGACATCGTTCTCGACCATGTACGCCAGACTTCGAGCATCCAGCCACAGGTTGCGGCCGAGCCGCATTCCCTCGTGGACCGTCTCCTCGTATTTGCGATAAAGCAAGCCGCTTTCGAGTAAGCCATGAAGCGAGGCCATCCAGCCACCTCCGGTTGTCACGTCGGACGCGTTGATCATCATTGACGACGCGCCACCGATGATTCTGACACAGCGGGACGCAGACGGCTGGCATTTCTACGACGTCTGCGGTGCGCCGAGTTCCGCAGCCGGCCGGTACTCGCCGCGCGTGCGCATGCACGGATTCCACCGCCGGCGAGACGGCCGCGACGGAGCAAAGAGAAGATCAGTCCGCCACGTCGAGCTGAACGTCGAAGGTGTCGGTCACCTGGGACGACCAGCTACGCTTCTTCACCAGCCGGAGCAGCACCGGGCCGGGCTGCAGCGGCTCGAAAGTGAAGATCCGCATGCCGCCGGCGCCACGCGGCTCGGTCGGGCCCTCGTAGCGGTCGCCGATCGCTCGCAGCAGGGCCGGGTCGGTCTGCGCCTGCCAGCGGTAGCCGGTGGTCGGCGTCTCCGGCAGCTCGCAGACCACCGGCTCGCCGACCCGAACCGTCCGGCGCCTTCCAGCGTCAGCCTTCGCCAGGTACATACGTCCAGTGTGCGTGCCTGCGTCCGCCCCCGGCTACCACGAATGCGTGTCCCTCTCATTACGGATCTGGTATTGACGCATGCTCTGTATACCTTTCTATGGGCACGGTGGCGATACAACTGGCGCGGTTCGAGCAGTGGCGACGATCACGAGCGGTTGCGCTGGAAGCCTCCGGGCGGCTCGTTGACGGTTCTCGGCGAGGTCGCCGCCGCCCGCGAGGAATGCCGGAAGCTCGGCGGCGCCATGGTGCGGGCGGTGTTGGTGTCGGACCGGCCGGCCTTCAGGCCGGCGCGATGCCTGGTGATGATGAAGAGTGCGTAGTCGATACCCACGCCGAGGCCGATGAGGGCGCCGAGCGTCAGGGCGAGACCGGCGATTCGGAGCATGGCACTGAGACGAGGACCCGCCGCGGGCGTGAGTGACTCGGCGGTGACTTCACGGGGAAGCCGGATGAAACACGTAGAGCCATGCGGCCGCCCCGAGGAAGTATGGCTCTCCTGACGTCACAGCGGGTCGCTGATCGTCGATCACGGTAGGCTGGCACGCAGAGGACGCGCCACCGCGGGACCGTGGAGGGGAAGGACCGGATGAGCCGTCGGTTCAACACGGCTGGTCCGTGCAGCCCCGTCGACCATTACATGATCCCGGCGCTGGAACGGCTGCCGGCGGCGCCGGCCCTCGTCGGCCAGAATGCCTACTTCGTCGTTCATGCCCCCCGCCAGACCGGCAAGACGACCGCGCTGCGCGCGCTTGCGCAGGACCTGACCGCCCGGGGCCGCTACGCGGCGCTGCACTTCTCCTGCGAGGTCGCCGAAGCCGCCGGTGACGACTACGGCGCGGCCAACCGCGACATCCTCACCCAGATCAGGATCAACGCCGAGAGCCAGCTGGCAACGGATCTTCGCCCGCCGGCCTGGTCCGCGGAGTCGGAAGGCAGCCTGCTGCAGGTGGCCCTGCGGGCGTGGGCGCTGGCGTGCCCACGCCCACTCGTGCTGTTCTTCGACGAGATCGACGCGCTACGCGGACAGAGCCTGATCAGCGTGCTCCGCCAGCTCCGCGCCGGGTTCCCGACCCGATCCCAGGAGTTCCCCGTTTCGGTTGCCCTGTGCGGCCTGCGTGATGTCCGCGAATACAAGGCGCTCGCCGGCGGAGATCCGGACCGTCTCGGGACCGCGAGTCCCTTCAACGTCAAACTGGAGTCCCTTCGGCTCGGAGACTTCACGCCGGACGAGGTCGCCGAGCTCTACGGTCAGCACACCGCCGAGACCGGGCAGCGGTTCGCCCCGGGTGCCGTCGAACACGCCTACGAGCTCACCGCCGGCCAGCCGTGGCTGGTCAACGCACTCGCCCGCGAGGTCGTCGAGAAAATGGCCGTGCCCGCACCCGAACCAGTCACCATCGCGCACCTCGAGGACGCGAAGGAACGGCTTGTCCTGGACCGCGCCACGCATCTGGACTCGCTCGCGGCCAAGCTCGCGCAGCCGCGGGTCCAGCGGATCATCGGCCCCCTCCTGGCGGGTGATCCGTTCGCTCTCGAGCCCTACGACGATGATCTCGTCTATGTTCGTGACCTCGGCCTGATCGCGCCAAAGGCTCCGGTCCGGGTCGCGAACCCGATCTATCGGGAGGTCATCGCCCGGGTCCTGTCGTCGAGCATCCAGGAGAGCGTCACCGCCGATCCCCGGTCGTTCGTCCGCCCGGAGGGCGGTTTCGACTTCCCCAGGGTGCTCGACGAATTCGCCGACTGGTGGATCGAGAACGGTGACTTTCTGGTCAGGACGGGCTTCTACCACGAGGCGGCTCCCCAGCTGATCCTCATGGGATACCTCCAGCGTGTCGTGAACGGCGGTGGGTTTGTCGAGCGTGAGTACGCGGTCGGCACGGGTCGTGTCGACCTGCACATCCGCTGGCCCTACGTCACCGCCGACGGCTCCCGCCGTGTCCAGCGTGAGGCGTTGGAGATCAAGACCTGGCGTTCGAAGAAGACGGACCCGCTCCGCCAGGGCCTCAGGCAGCTCGACCGCTATCTCGACCGCTTCCAGCTCGGCACCGGCACCCTGGCCATCTTCGACCAGCGCCCCGCGGCCCCCCCCATCGACGAACGTACCGCCATCACCACGGTCACCAGCCCCGCTGGCCGCCCGATCACCCTGCTACGCGGGTAAGGGACAAAGCCGGACAGCGTCTTCGGGGCACGACCAACGTCTCGCCGGGCAGCCCGTCGTACCGCGCTACGACCTGTACGACCCCGCGGACAGGATCCGCTGCCCCTCCGCCGGAACGGCCGACGTGACCTTCCGCTGGGACGGAACGAAGCTGAACGTGGACCCTCCGACGATCCCCCAAGCGACCCCGCCGCCAACAGCAGCCGCCGCTGACCCGGAGCAGGGGACGGAACGAGTATGTAAGTGGCTGCTCCAGCGACCACTTACATACTCGTTCCCGTGACTCGGCCGCCTCGGCTTGGCCGCCGGTTCGGGTGGGCGGGGGTGTCAG
>NZ_CEVIVD010000181.1:6911-8435 GCF_982290655.1 Protofrankia sp. CiP1_Cm_nod3 | reverse complement strand
CCAGAAGTCGTTCCTCTCCAAGGACCCCGACGCGCTGCAACCGCATATCCGGGCGTTCGTGGACCGGGCGGTCACCTTCACCACCTGCCCCGAGTGCGACGGCACCCGGCTGGGCGAGGCCGCCCGCTCCTCGCGGATCGGCGGGATCAACATCGCCGACGCCTGCGCGATGCAGATCAGCGACCTGGCCGCCTGGCTCCGCGGCCTCGACGAGCCGTCGGTGGCACCGCTGCTCGCGGCGCTGCGACAGACCCTCGACTCGTTCGCGGAGATCGGGCTGGGCTACCTCTCGCTCGACCGGCCGTCGGGCACGCTGTCCGGTGGCGAGGCGCAGCGCGTCAAGATGATCCGCCACCTCGGTTCCTCGCTCACCGACGTCACCTACGTCTTCGACGAGCCCACCACCGGCCTGCACCCCCATGACATCCAGCGGATGAACGGCCTGCTGCTGCGGCTGCGGGACAAGGGCAACACGGTGCTCGTCGTGGAGCACAAGCCGGAGACGATCGCGATCGCCGACCACGTCGTCGACCTCGGCCCCGGCGCCGGTGCGGCGGGCGGCGCCGTCTGCTTCGAGGGCACCGTCGAGGGGCTGCGGGCCAGCGGCACCCTCACCGGCCGCCATCTCGACGACCGGGCCGCCCTCAGGAAGACGGTGCGGACGCCCACCGGCCGGCTTCCGGTCCGCGGCGCGACGGCGCACAACCTGCGTGACGTCGACGTCGACATCCCCCTCGGGGTGCTTGTCGTCGTCACCGGCGTCGCCGGCTCCGGCAAGAGCTCGCTCGTGCACGGGTCGCTGCCCTATCTCTCGGGGCCAGCCGGCGCGGGTGTGGTGTCGATCGGCCAGGGCGCGATCCGCGGCTCGCGACGGAGCAACCCGGCGACGTACACCGGCCTGCTCGACCCGATCCGCAAGGCGTTCGCCAAGGCCAACGGCGTGAAGCCGGCGCTGTTCAGCGCCAACTCCGAGGGCGCCTGCCCCACCTGCAACGGTGCCGGCGTCAGCTACACCGACCTGGCGATGATGGCCGGCGTCGCCACCACCTGCGAGGAGTGCGAGGGAAAGCGGTTCCAGGCATCGGTGCTGGAGCACCACCTCGGCGGCCGCGACATCAGCGAGGTGCTCGCGATGTCGGTGACCGAGGCCGCGGAGTTCTTCGGCGCCGGCGAGGCGCGCACGCCGGCCGCGCACGCCATCCTCGACCGGCTCGCCGACGTCGGGCTCGGCTACCTCAGCCTCGGCCAGCCGCTCACCAGCCTGTCCGGCGGCGAGCGGCAGCGGCTCAGGCTGGCCACCCACATGGCCGCCAACGGCGGCGTCTACGTCCTCGACGAGCCGACCGCCGGCCTGCACCTCGCCGACGTCGAGCGGCTGCTCGGCCTGCTCGACCGGCTCGTCGACGCCGGCAGGTCGGTCATCGTCGTCGAGCACCACCAGGCGGTCATGGCGCACGCCGACTGGATCATCGATCTCGGCCCCGGCGCCGGCCACGACGGCGGCCGGATCGTCTTCGAGGGCAC
>NZ_CEVIVD010000181.1:0-6710 GCF_982290655.1 Protofrankia sp. CiP1_Cm_nod3 | reverse complement strand
ACCCGCCGACCTCGTCGCCGCCCGCTCCACCCTCACCGGCGAGCACCTCGCGGCCTACGTCGGCACCTGACCGAGGCCCTCGCGGACACCGTGAGACGAGTTCTCTCACCTGTTTCGACTCCTCCCAGTGAACCGGGAGCGGGGCGTGTTCGACAGGGGCGAGTGGCTCCACCCGTTGGCCACGCATTTGCTGGGCGAAGGAGGCGCCTGCTGGGTGGGGACAGCTCGAACTGCCAGTCGTGCCAGGCGGTGCGGCCAGGGTTCGGCGGGGATGCCCGCGGCAGCCGCCACCCGTAGGTGCGTATCGGGAGACTTTTCCTTCGGCGGGAAGGCCTGCAATCAAGATCGTCGGTAATCGGTGAACGCAACAGCGCTCCCAGCAGTAGGTGCCTCGGAGGTGAGTCGCTCCCACCGCTGAACCGTCCGGTCAGCAGTCCCATCAGGAAAAACTTGCCTCTACGCACAATTTAGGACAGCCTAACCTAACTGATCTGTCGGAGGAGGACACATGGGTCTGGGCCGCACGCTGCTACTCGGCGCCATCGCCGGAGCGACGATTCTGCTCGGCCTGCCGGTAGGGCGACTCAGGCGGTCCGCACCCACACTGCGTGCGCTCCTGAACGCGGCGGCGGTCGGCGTGTTGCTGTTCCTGGTGTGGGATGTGCTGTCTGCGGCCTGGGAGCCCATCGACGGGGCGCTGACCGAGATACACACCGACCACCACGGCATCGGCCGGGCGGTCGGTTACGGGCTACTGTTCAACGGCGGGATCGCGGTGGGTCTGCTGTCGCTGGTGGTCTATGAGCGGTGGATGGGCCATGCCGCCGGCGGAGAACGCCGGTTCGGACCGGGCACGATGGCCGCGGGGGAACTGACAACTCGACAGGTCGGCCTGGCAGCATGGTCCCCGGCGAAACGCCTCAGCCTGCTGATCGCGGCGGGGATCGGGCTGCACAACTTCGCTGAAGGCCTGGCCATCGGCCAGTCCGCCGCCTCCGGTGAAGTCACGCTGGCCACCCTGCTGGTCATCGGCTTCGGGCTGCACAACGCCACCGAAGGCTTCGGAATCGTCGCACCGCTGGCCGGCGACACCGCTGGTACCCCCGTCCGCCCCGGCTGGGGATTTCTGCTGACCATGGGTCTTATCGGCGGCGGCCCCACATTCATCGGTACCGCTGTCGGACACAGCTTCACCAACGAAGCCCTCAGCGTGGCCTTCCTGACGCTGGCGGCAGGGTCGATCCTCTACGTCGTCATCCAACTGATCACCGTAGCGGCGAGAACCCGACGTATGGATCTGCTCGCCTACGGAATCCTGCTCGGTCTGATCGCGGGTTTCGCCACCGACGGCATCGTCACCGCCGCCGGCGCCTGAACCCAAGGCGGAACGATCATCTTTTCGTGCTGCCGGAAGGTCCTCATGAACTGCTGATGAGACTGGACCGCGGCAACCCGATCGTCGCCACACCCGTACACAGCGGGCCCTCAGCAACCTCTTGAACAGTTACTAACCGGATGTCAGGTGGCGCACAGCCCGGAGATTCGCGGTGAGTATGTGCCGCCAAGATGGCGGTGCGTGAGGAGGCGCGACATCGACAAGCTGCGCTCCGGCGACGAGGCGCTCAACCGGCCCCATGACCGCCCCGGCCCGGGCACCGACAGCCCTGACGGGACGACAGCCGGGTAGGCGACCGTGTCCCCCGCTGCGGGGCCGAAAAGTGGAAGGCGCGACCTGGTGGCGTAACACGAGGATCCCGGCCTCCTTCGCGGCGGCCGAACGTGTCAGCAGTACCAGCGCCAGCCGGAGACGCCCAGCAGGATGCGGCAGGATCAGGTATGGCAGACGCAGGGCCACAAGCCCCGACCATGCCCGAGCGGGGACCGTCAAGATAGACGGCCATGGACAGCTGGCCGCAGGATGATGCTGTAGGTCAAGACCCATGACACAGTCTTCGGCACCAGTACCCTCCGCACAGGACATCCCGCCTGCCACAGTGGTGTTCAGCGGTCGACGATGGCTACTCGGAAGCATGGGCGGGAGGAGGAATGCCGTGGGTGACTCGTCGGTCATCGGTCGCGTCGGCCCCCTCATCGTCGCCACTCGGGGCCCTGGCGGCGCTGGCGAGGTGAAACTGAAGGTGCGTGGCGGTGTCGAGACCTACCTCGCCTGGTCCGACGACCCGCTGCCCAAGGGCGCTTCCGTCCTCGTGGTCGGTAGCCGGGGGCCGCGTACCGTCGACGTGGTGCCGTGGACAGACTTCACCATCACGGTCGACAGCGGTAGCTGACTTGGTCTGAGGGAGCAACGATGCTGGGCTACAGAGTGCCTGCGCCTGACGAAGCAATGCTGATCTCGGGAGGCAAGAACCGCGGCGAGGCACCGTTCCGTGTGGTCACCGGGCACGGCGGCTTCGTCATACCGTTCTTTCGTAAGGTTCGTTTCCTGAAGCTGTCCATGTGCGAGGCGGAGGTTGCCGAGACCTGCGTGACCCACCAGGGCATCGCCCTCAACGTCCGCGCCGTCATCGCATTCAAGGTCGGCAACGACAGCGAAAGCATCGTCAACGCCGGCCAGCGCTTCCTGTCAGACCAGGACCAAATGTCGGTGCTGGCCGGACGGATCTTCGCCGGCCATCTGCGGTCGATCATCGGCTCGATGACGGTCGAGCAGATAATCCAGGAGCGGCAGAAGCTCGCTACCGAGGTACTGGACGGCTCCAAGGAGGAGATGGCCAGGATCGGGCTGACAGTCGACGCGCTGCAGATCCAGTCCATCGACGACGGCGGGCTCGGCTACATCGCGGCTATCGCGGCGCCACACAACGCTGCCATCCAACGACAGGCCCAGATCGCGCAGGCGCAGGCCAACCAGGCAGCCGCCGAGGCCGAGCAGGAGTCGCAGCGCAAGCAGGCCGAGTACGCGCGACAGACCTCCGTCGTGCAGGCCCAGTACCGAGCCGAGATCGACAAGGCGCAGGCCGAAGCCGCTCAGGCAGGACCGCTGGCCAAGGCGCAGGCCCAGCGTGGCGTCATCGCCGCCCAGACCGAGCTGGCCCAGCGCGAGGCGGAGCTGCGCCAACAGCAGCTCGTCGCCGAAGTCGTCAAGCCGGCTGAAGCAGAGGCCGAGCGGGTGCGCATCCTGGCCCTGGCCGAGGCCGAGAAGATGAAGATCCAGGCCGAAGCTGCGGCGTCACATAACCGTGTCGCACTCGACCGGATGCTAATCGATCAACTGCCCGAGATCGTCAAGCAGGCAGCGTCTGGTCTGGCGGGAGCGAACGTCACCGTGCTGAACGGCGCGGACGGCATCGGCGAGATCGCCAGTGCCCTTGTCGGCCAGGGCATGGCTATTTTCGAGTCGCTACGAGGCGGCGTCGGGCAGCCAGAGCACGACAAGGGAGACCGGCGCAGCAGCGGCAGCGCCCCACGATCCGAACTCCAGCTGTCACGGCCCACCCCCCGCGCGCAGCCCGACGCCAACTGACGCGGACGTCCGAAACGCGCTCCGCGCAGTACGGTCTCGGCGGCTTTCTCCTCCGTCCGGCGGCACCGCTCAGCCAGCTCGGCATTGCCCGCCAGGAGCTGGCGGGCAAGCACGACGCGCTGCTCGCGCGAAAGCTCCTCCGGGTCGGGTACCCCGCGTGCTGACCAGGACCGACCTGCCGCCCGGTACACGCACCAGCCCTGCTGCAAACAGTCAAAACTCGGTGTGGACGACGCACCACTCGGACAGTCAACACGCCGGACAGCCACCACGCTTAGTATTTACAGTCCCGCTGCCCACACTAGGCTGGTGCGGACGGTGGTTCCCGCTGCTCCGGGCGCCGCCTCCTACCTGACACCGAGGGGGTCTGCGTGGCCGCACTGACCGACGAGGCGCGATCTGTGATCACCGGTGGGCATCTGGGTCACCTGGTCACCCTCAACCCGGACGGCAGCCCGCAGGCGAGCGTGGTGTGGTGGGGCTGGACGGGGACGCCATCGTGACCGCCCATCTGGCGGAGTACCAGAAGATCCGTAACATCCGGCGGGACCCGCGGGTCGTACTGACCATCGAAGGCGGCGTGACGAACGCGGCCGGCCTGGCCGAGTACCTCATCGTCCACGGGCGTGCCACGGTCAACGAGGGCGGCGCGCCCGCCCTCCTGAACCGCCTCGCCAAGGTCTACCTCGGCCCGGACGCCAGCTACCCCCCGACGCCGAACCCGCCCGAGGGCTACGTGCTCTCGATCTCCGTTGACCGCGTCGGGGGAGTCGGCCCCTGGTCCGGCGACCACTGACCGGAGGCCCGCGGCTCCGCCCGGGCTTCGGAGGGCACTGTTGCATTCGCGTACACCGGCAGATCTTGGCCGCAAGTCCTCCGGCGTCGAGGCTCACCAACACGGCTCCGGGCGGCTGGTAGCCCACTGACCGGGGCACATGAGCGCGTCCGACAGGAAGATCCGCAGTGAAGATCGCCTGTGATCGGCGAATGCAACAGCGCCGTCCGAGCCGGGTGAGTTCTCCTTGAACGCGGCGGTGCCCCCGTGAGGGTTCTCCCGGGTCAGCCGGACGACCAGCTCGCGCAGCTCGTCATCGATTGTTGGGCGTCCGTGCCGGTTCGGGTACGTCCACCGGCGTGTGACCAGACGGTGATGCCACGCTGACAGCGTGGCAGGAGCGACAATGCGATGGCGACGTAGTTCGTCGGGTAGCAGCCGCGTCAACGCGGACAAGATCCCACGGTCCGGCCATGAGAGGCGCGGTGGGCAACCTGACGGCGCAGGACCGGGACCTCGTGCCTTGGCATCAGGATCTCGACATCCTTCACCGCGGATCTGCGCAGCGCCAGACTCAGCGAGCCAGACAGCCTCACCGTGATCAGATACGTCGACCGAAACAGCACGACCGCTGACCATCGCACGGCCACGACCCGACTGAAACCGCCGATGACCGCCCCGACGTCAGCTTCGGCACGGTACAAAGCCCGGGAGGGACGTGCAGTGCTGGTCGGTCACGGTCCTAGCGACGGTCGTCCTCGGCAAGGCCGAACGGACCGCGGGCTATCCACCCACACGCGACTCCGACCCGCTAGATCTTGCAAGCCGCCCATGGGCCTCGATGCGGCCGTTCGTCACCGTGTTCGACGCGACCGACAAGAATGATCGTCCGCGACCGCAGATCAGACCGGGCGGACGTGCTCGGCCTGCGGACCCTTCTGGCCCTGCGTGATGTCGAACTCCACGCGCTGGTTCTCCTCCAGGTTGCGGAAGCCGGCGCTGTCGATGGCCGAGTAGTGAACGAAGACGTCGGGACCGCCGCCGTCCTGGGCGATGAACCCGAAGCCCTTCTCGCCGTTGAACCACTTCACAGTGCCCTGAGCCATGTGTTCTTTTCCTTCGTGGGGGCCGTACCGGGCCGCCTGCTGCGAGTCCCGGGTTGCCGTGGTGTGATCGTCCCCATGTCGGATAGGACTGGAAAACGAAAAACGCCCGCTGTCAGACTCCACGGGCGTTCGAAACGTTCGAGGAAACTCCAACTGCAACGCATCGACCTTACCAGATTCCATGGCCCGACGCGGAGCCAGGGGCAACGGGGCAACGGGGCAACGGCGGCGTAACTCGATCAGTGCGAGTGGCGACAGGCTGGAGCCGACGTTGACGCGGCCGTCGACAGGCACCGGGTCGAGTGCCCGGGGAGCGGCATGACCGGATACTTCCTGCGGCGTCGATGGGCGACACTGTCCGTGCGGGTCTGACGCCCCTATGTTCGTCAAGCCGCTGGACCGACCAGTCCAGCCGTCCGGCCGGTGGTCCGCGGGAGCGCGTGATAGATCTCCCGGGCGACGTACCGCTTCCAACAGCGGACGATCTCCCGTCGGGTCGCGCCTTCCGCGATCCGTCGCTGCTGGTAGGTCCGGCTCCGAGGATCACAGCGCAGCCGGGTGAGAACGATCCGGTGCAGGGCGGTGTTGGCCTGGCCGTCCCCACCCCGGTTGAGACGATGCCGGTGGATCCTGCCGGAGAAGGCCCCGATCGGACGGGCACCGCGCAGGGCGGCGAAGGACGCCGCTGGTCGACCAGGACGGCCAGGTCATCGACGTCCTCGCCGCCGACCACCGCGATCTGGCCGTGGCCCACCGCTTCTTCACCGTCGCGCTGTCGCACGGCCGGCGCCCGGTCGAGGTGAGCGCCGAGCAGGCCGCCACCTACCCAAGGGTCCTCGACGAGCTGCTGCCCAGCCTCCTGTCACATCGACGCCCGGCGGGCAAACAACCGGATCGAGTCCGATCACGGCCAGCCGAAGGTCAGGCTGCGGCCGATGTGCGGACTACAACGTGTCCGTTCCGCCCAGACCGTCAACCCCGGGCATGCGTTCGTGCGGAACATCCGCCGTGGCCACTACGAACTCGCCGTCGACACCGAACCGCGCCTACGGGTGTCGACTGCCTTCATCGAGCCCACCCTGGCGATCTGATCAACATTCAGACGGAGTCCGTTATGTCTTGCTTTCCCATAACGCAACAGATCTCCGCCGATGCCAGCCGTGGAGGCGGCAGGTTCCCGGCGGCGGAAACCAGCCACAACGTGGGGGAACGGCGTCCCAGCATCCAAACCATTGCTGAGCATAATCATACTGTCATTATCGGACATTTAGCCGTGCGGGACGGCACCGCCCCGCCCCTGACGCTCTCCCGCACGTCATGTTCGATGCTACCGATCGCTCCTCCC
>NZ_CEVIVD010000180.1:0-8315 GCF_982290655.1 Protofrankia sp. CiP1_Cm_nod3 | reverse complement strand
CCGGTGTTCTTTATATCGCTGACACAGGAAACGGCCGGGTGCGCCGGGTGGGCCCCAGTGGCGGGTAGCGGATTCCGGGAAAGGTTCCTCGGAACTTCCTGTCATGGCCCGTGTCGGCCTGTCCGGCATGTTGCCGCGCGACGCCGGACGAGAGCCGCGCGCGGCCCCGGAGCCCTCCTCCCGGCGCCGCGTCCCGGCCGGAACGGCACCGCTGTCCGGCCCGGCGGGGCTCGTCGGGTGCGCGTGACACCGGCGTCCACATCCGGTTTCCATCTCGTTGCCATGGCCGTCGGTGTGTGGCTCGGCCAGGCTCGGAGCGGCGCATGCATGTGATCAGAAAAGAGGCGGGGCTGGTGGGGAGCCGAACGGTGGTGCTACAGGTCACATCCCCGGAGGGCACCGTGCACGACGTCGAACTGGATACCGGGCCGATCACCATCGGGCGGGAGGCGTCGGGACACACTCCGGACGTCGTGCTGGGACCGGACCCCCAGCGGTGGGTCGGCCGGTTGCACTGCACGCTGGACTTCGCCGACGGCATGTGGTCGGTGACCGACAACGCCAGCGTCAACGGCACGCTGCTGCGGCACGGCGGCATCACCGACCGCCTGCGGGGGCACCGACGGATCCAGCATCAGGACACGCTGCTGATCCTCGGCGGCATGAGCCCGGGCGGTGAGCCGCTGTACTGGGAGCTGATCTTCCTGGATCCGAACGCCACCCTGCCGGCGCCGTTCGGCCCGCCGCCGGAGGTCCGTCACGTCGGGCCGTGCCTGCGCTACGACTGGGTGGCGGCCAGGGTCTACCGCCACGAGGACGGGGTGGAAACCCTGATCACGGGGCTGCGTCCGCAGGGCCACCAACTGCTGCGGTACATGGCCGGACGCAACAGCAGCGGCGCGGCGGTGACCTGCGACCACACCGAGTTGATCACCGCACTGTGGGGTCCTCGCGAGGAGTGGGCGGCCCACCGCTCGTACACCCGTGCCGACGTCGCGGGCGTCGTGCGGGCCGTGCGGCGCTGCATCGAGGTGGACCCGTCGAACCCTCGCATCCTGGAGACCGTCGCAGGCATCGGTTACCGCCTCAACGTCCACCCGGGTGCCGGGGACGGGCGGTCGGCATGATCCGATACGCTGCCCGGACCAGGACGGGTCACCTGCACAGCGACAACCAGGACCGGCTGGCGGCCGACGTCGAGCGGGGCACGTTCATCGTGGTCGACGGCATGGGCGGCCTGGCGGAAGCGTCGGCCACCGCGCAGGCGGTCGTCGAGCAGTTTCCCCGCCGGGTGCGGGAGCGTGTCACGGCGTTGCACGGGCCAGACGTGGCGCAGGCGGTGACCGCGGTGGCGGCGGAGCTCAACGAGCGGGTGCGGCAGGGTGCGCGCGCGGGCCCGGACAGCACCGGCGCGGCCGTCGCGCTGCTGCTCGTCCGCGACGGCCTGGCGCTGGTCGTGCACCTGGGTGACAGCAGGATCTACCTCGCGCGAGACGGGCGTCTGCGTCGGCTCACCGAGGACCACACCCGGGGCGGGCAGCTCACCCGGTTCGTCGGCATGCCCGGAGAGGTCGTCCCGGGCGTTTCGGTCACAGAGCTGTATGCCTGTGACCGCATCCTGCTGTGCACCGACGGGCTCACCGGCAGCGTCGACGACCGGGCGCTCGCCGAGCTGCTGACCACGCCTGACGGGCTTGACGGGGTGTGCGGGCAGCTGGTCGAGGCCGCTACCGCGGGGGGAGCGGTCGACGACATCTCGGTGATCGCCATCGAGTACGACGCGAGGAACGCGAGGGGGATGGGCTGATGGCGCTGCTCGGCGACGGCGACGAGATCGGCGACAACCTCACCGTGGAACGGCTGCTCGGCGAGGACGCGTTCGCCGAGGTCTACCGGGTGCGGCACCGCCACCTCGGCCGGCAGGCGCTGAAGCTGTTCAAGAAGGTCGCCTCGCTGGAGGAGACGGACGGGATGCTGGACGAGGCCCGCCTGCTGTCGGCGCTGGGGCATCCGAACATCGTCCGGGTGTTCGACGCGAACACCGTGCGGACTCCGCGCGGGCTGCGCGGTTTCTTCACGATGGAGTACGTCGCCGGGGGCAGCCTCGAACGCCTCGCCGCGGTGCACCGCCCGTCGGTACCGACGGACCTCGTCGCCGAGGTGATGGAGCAGATCGCGAACGGGCTCGCGGCCGCCCACGGCCAGGACCCGCCGATCGTGCACCGGGACATCACCCTGGCCAACATCCTGGTCGGCTACGACGGCACCGGTATGCGGGTGCGGGTCAGCGACTTCGGCCTGGCCAAGCGCGCCAACCCGTTCACACAGCTGGCCAGCGCGCAGGGCACCTACGCGTTCATGGCCCCGGAGGTGCTGCGGGACCAGGGCTACTCGTGTGCCAGCGACGTGTGGTCGGTGGGCACGGTCGCCTACTGGCTGCTTACCAACCACTTTCCGTACCACGACGGGGGACGCTTTCCCTCCTGGTACTCCGTCGCCCGGTTCAGGCAGGCGCCGTTGCCGCCCAGCCGTTACAACGACGATGTCGACGCCGAGCTGGACCGCATCGTGCTGGCCACCCTCGAAGTCGACTCCGTCAACCGTCCGGTTACCGCACAGGCCCTCGCGGACGCGTTGCGCGAGCGTCGGGAGGCCGGCGGAGGCTCGGCGGCACCCTCGCCCGTGACCCCGGCTCCGGGCTCCCCGGCTCCGGGCTCCCCGCCTCCGCCGCCCACCAGACAGGCCGAACGTCTCGCCGAGAAGGCGCTGGCGCTCTCCCGCGTTCCCGGCCAGCTGCCACGGGCGGCCGATCTCATGGAGGAGGCGGTCAACCTGTCGCGGTACCTGCGGGATCTGTACCTGCACAAGCTCGTCCTGTGGCGCCGGGGGGTGATGATGTGAGCCAGCAGCTGACACGGATGCGGGCGGAGCTGCGGCAACGCCGCCATCACCGGGCTTTCCGGATCGCGCCACCGGCATGGGACGAGTTCCTGTGCGAGCAGATGGAGCGGTTGCTCGCCGAGATCACCGAGCTCGGCGATCTCGGCGCGGCGGAACCCGAGTCCCAGCCGGACCCGCCGCGGCCCGGTCCCGGTCCCGGTCCCGGGTCCGGGCCGTGTCTCGACGAGAAGGCGCTGGCCCGTGCCGTGACGAACCTGTGGAAGGCCCAGCGCAAGCTCGCCGAGGAGGAGGAACCGTCCGCCCGGGCCCGGCAGGCCGCCCGCTACCTGCGCGCATGCCGCGACGCGCTGGCCGAGGCCGGGCTGGTCGTGCAGGACCACGACGGGGACGCGTTCCATCCCGGCCGCTCCATCGAGGTCCTCGCCTTCCAGGAGGATTTCTCCCTGGACACCGAAAAGGTGCTGGAGACCGTCCGGCCGTCGGTCTACTTCCAGGACCGACGTGTCCAGATGGGCCAGGTGATAGTCGGGCGCCCGCCCTCTTCCGGGCCCGTCGGCACAGTGTTCTAGCTCGGTGCCCGGCCCAGTACGGACCAAACATTCGACACGGATCACACAGAGGGCTGTCATGCGTGACACGATCGACTTCGGTATCGACCTGGGTACCACGAACAGCGCCATCGCCGTTGTCAATGACGGCACGGTTACCGTAATCAAGAACAACGACGGCTGGGAGACCACGCCGTCCGCGGTCTGGATCCCCAAACCGGGGGTCGTCCATGTCGGACGCCGGGCGCGTGACCGCAGCGAGAACGACCCGGAGAACGTGGCCGCGGAGTTCAAGCTGGAGATGGGGCTGGCCGACGCGCGCCGGCGTTTCGCCAAGGCCGCGGTGGAGCTCACCCCCCAGCAGCTGTCGGCCGAGGTGCTCAGGTCACTGCGCGCGGACGCCGCGCACCAGTACGACAACGTTCCCCCGGAAGTCGCGGTGATCACGGTGCCGGCGGCGTTCGCCCTGAACCAGAACAAGGCGACCGTCGACGCGGCGGCGCTGGCGGGTTTCAGCGCGGAGTGCCCGCTGGTACAGGAGCCGACGGCGGCGGCCTTCGCCTACGGTTTCCACAACACCGCGGACCGGGTGTACTGGATGGTGTTCGACTTCGGCGGGGGGACGTTCGACGCCGCCGTGGTCAGCAAACGTGACGGCGACCTGCGCGTGCTCAATCACGCGGGTGACCCCTACCTTGGCGGCAAGCTGATCGACTGGGCGCTCGTCGAGCGGGTTCTGGCACCCGCGGCCAGCCGTGACCTCGGTTTTTCCGAGTTCCGCCGGGACAATCCGAAGTGGCTGAAGAACTTCGCGATCCTGAAGCAGGCGGCCCAGGACGCGAAAATCCAGCTGTCCCGGCTCGGACAGGTGGATATCACAACCGAGCTCCTGGACGAGGGGGCGAGCAGGGAGACGTTCGAGTACACCCTGACCCGCGACGAGCTCGACCGGGTCGCCGAGCCCTTCTACGTCAGGGCGATCAAACTGTGCCGCTCCGCGCTCGGCGAGGCCGGGCTGGGCGCGGACGACATCGACCGCCTGCTGCTGGTCGGCGGGGTCACCCTCGCTCCCGGGCTGCGGGAGCGGCTCGCCGACCCCCGGCACGGCCTGGGCATCGAGCTGGACTTCAGCCTCGACCCGACCACCGTGGTCGCCTGTGGCGCGGCCATCTTCGCGAGTACGGTCCGCAGCCCGGAGCCGGCGTCCTTCGAGCCCGCGCCGGGGGAGTTCACGCTCGAACGGCACTACGACCCCAGCGTGACCACGACCAGGCCCACCGTTGGTGGTCACGTGCACAGCGCCGCTCCGGTCGACTGGACGGCCTATTCTGTTACCCTGAGCAACCCAGCCGGCCGTCCACCGTTCACCACCGGCCGCATCGCACTGGCCGCGGACGGCGGCTTCCTCACCGAGGTCGACCTCGATCCTCACCAGACCTCACGCTTCACCGTCGAGCTGACCGACGCCACCGGCACACCCCGCAAGCTCACACCGGACACCTTTCCGATCACACATGGGGGCACCGAGTTCGGTGGCCCGCGGCTCGGGCACTCGCTGGGTATCCAGGTCGCCGACGGCAGGTTCGAGCCGATACTGCGGAAGAACGCCACCCTGACGGCCAAGGGCAAGAAGCCGTTCCTGACCACCGGCGCGTTGCGCCGCGACGATCCGGAGTCGGTGCTGCGGATCACCGTCCTGCAGGGCGAACACAGCCGGGCGGACCGTAACCGTGAGGTCGGGGTGCTGGAGATCCGGCCACGTGACGTCCGGATCGATCTTCCCGCGGGCAGCGGCGTCGAGGTCACCTTCGAGGCGAACACGTCCAACCTGGTCACGGTGGTCGCCGACGTGACGCTGGTGGGGGAGCAGTTCGATGCCGAGCTCAACCTGGACAGCGTCCGGACCAGGAGCCCGCAGGAGCTGGAGAACCTGCTGCACGAGGCGGAAGAGCGGCTGGCCTCGCTGCACAGCCAGGCCGTGACCGGGGAGAAGCGGCTGGCCGAGCTTGAGAAGGACGGCACCCTCACGACCGTCCGTGAGCAGGTGCGAGCGGCCAGGGTGGACGCTGGCGCCGCGGCGACGGCCGAGGACCGTCTGCGGGAGCTCAACGCCAGACTGGACGACATCGAGGACGCCGTGAAACTGCCCGAACTGGTCCAGCAGGTGGACGAGCTCCTGGACTGGGCCGCCGGGCCCGCGGAGCGGTTCGGCACCGCGGCGGACCGGCAGGCGCTCGCGGATCTGCGGCGCCGGGCACGGGAGGCGGCCGACGCCGAGGACGTCGCGGCGGTGCGCAACCAGCTCGACCGGATCATCCCGCTCGTCCTCGAGCTGGAGCGGCGCAACCCGGACTGGCCGGTCCGGCTGTTCTACAGCCTCGAGAGCGTGCTCGGTGCCACCGGCCAGGCCGATGCGCTGATCCGCGAGGGCAAGCGGGCCATGGCGGCGAACGACGTACGCGGCCTGGAGGCGGTGAACCAGCGTCTGATCCGTCTGCTGCCACGGGACGCGCAGGATGCGATCATCACGCTGGTTCCGGCATGAGCGAGCCGCTGCGTTCCGTGCTGGACGCCCAGGTGGCCGTCAGCCGGGCGCGCGCCGCCGCGCGTGCGGGTGATCTGGACCGGGCGGCGCGGCTGCTGGACGGCCTCGACGCCGCCGGCCGCCTTGACGCCGCCGGCGCGGCCGGCGTGCCCGTGCTCGACCTGCGGGCCAGGGTGCACGCCCAGCGCGGCGAGCTGGCCGAGGCGGACAGGTGCTGGGCCAGGGCGCAGGCCCTCGTACCCGATGATCCGGCCGCCGCGGCGGGTCGCCACACCATCAAAAAGATCAGCAAAGGTCGCCGGCGCGTTCGGCCGCTCGTCGGGCCGGGCCGGGTCGTGGCCGCAGCCGTGGCCGTGACCGCGGTGACGGGGACGGCGCTCGGGTATTTCCCGCTCGACGGCCTCGGACCGAGACCGCCCGGTGTGGCCAGCCCCTCGGAGCGGGCCCTGGTACACGCGGCTCAGCCGCGGCGGGAGGACGAGAGCACCGAGACGCTGGAACGGCGCGTTCACGCATCGGAACAGTACGCCAGCGCCCTGGCGGGGCGGCTGGCGTCGCTGGACGCGGAGCGCGCCGCGGCCGCCGGCCGCCGCGCCCGTGATCTCGACGCGATCGTCGAAGGGCTGGGGACGCTCTCCGGTGCGTCCGTGGAACGCCGTGCCGAGGACGTCCGGGTGGTCTTCAGCACGGGGCTGTTCCTACGCGACGCGGAGATCAGCCGAACGGGCCGGCTGCTGCTGACGCGGATCGGCGGCCGGCTGGCGAGCATGAACGTGACGACGACCGTGGTAGGTCATGTGTCCGCCGTGGCCGGAGGGCGGACGAGCGGAGGCTCCACGGTCGCGCTGGACCGTGCCCGGGTGGCGGTCGGCTACCTGGCGGCGGGCGGCAGACTGCCCCTGACAGCGTTTGCCCTGGTCAGCGCGGATCAGACGCAGGGTCCGTTCCCGGACGTCCAGCGTAACCGCACGGTAACCCTGATGATCATCCCGAGGGAGCCGCCAGCGCCCCGCTGACAGCTCGCCCGCGGCCTCGGACATCCGTCCCGGAGCACACCCGGTGCCAGCTGACGCCAAGCCGGTGCGGTGCGGTGCGGACGACCCTGGTGCCGAGGTCCTGGCACCAGCCGGCTCTGCTGTCAGCCGGCCCTGGTGCCGGTGGTCCTGGCTGGTGCCGGTGGCACGCGGTCAGGTCAGGACGTCCAGGGGCCGATGCCGCCGACGCGTTCCGGGGTGATCCGCAGGACGTAGCCGGGGGGTGGGTCGGGGATCGGTGACGGAGGGGCGTCCGGCCCAAGGTAGATCCTGGTGAGTTTCGCGAGCAGTTCGGGCGCGCCGCCCTCGATGACCTTCGCGTGCCCGTGGACGACCAGGTAATGGTCGAGGCCGCCGCCCTCGGTCCCTGCGGCCTCGATCGACAGCGCCACCCGTGGGTCCCGCTGGAGGTTGCGGAGCTTCTGGTACAGCCCCAGGTGGGCGGTGACGATCTCGTCGCCGTCGACGCCCACCCACACCAGGGTGATCTGGGGGCTGCCGTCCGGGTTCAGGGTGACGAGGTGGGCGAGGCGCCCGGCCGTCAGCGCGGCACGCACGGCGTCGGTCAGCAGAGTCATGTGTTCGACGTCCTCCAGGTGCAAGAAGGCGCGGCGCAGGTCGAGCCGCTGGTTGTGACTACGACAGCTGTATGTCAGAACCGGCCCGGCTATTCCCGGGAGGGCCGGTCACCTGCGGCGATGCCCGGTCGTCTGCCGCGCAGCCGCCCGAGGGCCGGCGGAATCACGATCATCTCGCCGGCGGTGTCGGGCGGGCCGTTCGTCGGATGGGCCGCGTCAGATGAGCTGTTCGGCCCAGATGGTCTTGCCGGTGCGGTTGTAGCGGGTGCCCCAGTGGTGGGTGAGCTGGGCGATGAGGAACAGGCCGCGGCCGTTCTCGTCGAGGGTGCGGGCGCGGCGCAGGTGGGGGGCGGTGCTGCTGGTGTCGGAGACCTCGCAGATGAGGGTGCCGCGGTCGCGGATGAGGCGGAGGTGGATGGGGCCGGTGGCGTGGCGGATGGCGTTGGTGACGAGTTCGCTGACGACGAGTTCGGTGGTGTAGATGGCGTCGTGCAGGCCCCAGGCGGTGAGCTGGTCGGTGGTGTGGGCGCGGGCGTGGGCGACGACGGCGGGGTCGGCGGGCAGGTCCCAGGAGGCGACCTGGCCGGCGGTGAGGGTGTGGGTGCGGGCGAGCAGGACGGCGATGTCGTCGTCGGCGGGCCGGTCCGGCAGCAGGGTCTTGAGAATGACGTCGCAGGCGGTGTCGAGGGAGTCGGTGGGCTCGCCGAGC
>NZ_CEVIVD010000179.1:0-8326 GCF_982290655.1 Protofrankia sp. CiP1_Cm_nod3 | reverse complement strand
CGCTCCTGCAGGCCACCCTCACTCCCGCCGACACCGACCAGGCCATCCTCACCGGCCGGCTCTCCCTGCACACCCACCCCTGGCTCGCCGACCACGTCGTGCACGCCACGGTCGTGGTGCCCGGCACGGCATTCGTCGAGCTGGCCGTGCGGGCCGGGGACGAGGTGGGCCTCGACGCGGTCGAGGAACTCGTCCTGGAGGCGCCGCTGACCCTGCCGGCGCGCGGGGCGGTCGAGATCCAGGTCGTGGTGGCGGCACCGGACGGGACGGGGAAGCGCACGTTCGGCGTGTACGCCCGGCCCGCCATCGACGGGGACACCCCCGCGGACTGGACCCGCCACGCCACCGGCCTGCTGGCATCCGCCGGCCTGCCGGCAGCCGACGGACGGCCGGCGGACGGCCGGCCATGGCCGCTGGAGCAGCCGGAGCGGGCGGTGTTCGACACGCTGGCGCCGACGGCCTGGCCCCCCGCGGACGCCACCGCCGTCGACCCGGACGACGTGTACGCGCAGCTCACCGCGGCCGGGCTGGCCTACGGCCCGCTCTTTCGCGGCACGAGCGCGGTGTGGCGGCGCGCGGGCGAGGTCTTCGCCGAGGTCGAGCTGCCGGAAGGGGTACGCGGGGACGCCGGGCGCTTCGGCATCCACCCCGCGCTGCTCGACGCCGCCCTGCACGCCGCCGTCCTGACCGCGCCCGAGGGCGGGCGCGCCACCGCGGGCGGCGCGTCCGAGGGCCGGGTGCCCTTCGCCTGGTCGGGGGTACGGCTGCACTCCGCCGGCGCGGCCGCGCTGCGGCTGCGGATCGCCGGTGACGGCGACAGCGTGGCCGTGCACGCGGCCGACAGCACCGGCGCGCCGGTTGTCTCCGTCCGTTCGCTGCTGTCCCGGCCGGTCAGCGCCGCGCAGGTCGGCGCGGCGCGACGCGAGGCCCACCGGGACTCGCTGTTCGCCGTCGACTGGGCCGTCATCGGCCTGCCGGCCACCGCCGACCTGCCTGCCATCACCGACCGCTACCAGGTGCTCGGCAGTGATGATCACCAGCTGCTGACCACGCTGCGCGCGGCCGGGGTGGACGCCCGGGCCGCCACGGACCTCGCCGGGCTGGGCACGACCGAGCCCGAACTCGTCCTCGCCCCCGTGACCACGTCCGACGCGGCCGCTACCAGCACAGCCGCTACCAGCACAGCCGCTACCAGCACAGCCGCTACCGACGCGGCAGCGTCCGGCACAGCCACTTCTGGCGCGGTCGCGTCCGGCACGGCCACTTCCGACGCGGCCACTTCCGACGCGGCTGCGTCCGGTTCTCGTGGGACGGCGGCAGCGGCGCACGCTGTCACCCACCGTGTGCTCGAGCTGGTGCAGGGGTGGCTGGCCGAGCCGCGCGACCCGGGGTCGAAGCTGGTGCTGGTGACCTGCGGCGCCGTGCCGGCCGGCGGGCAGATCCCCGATCCCGCCGTAGCGGCCGGCTGGGGGCTGGTCCGCTCGGCGCAGTCCGAGCACCCGGGCCGGTTCGTCCTGCTCGACCTCGACCCGCTGGACAGCGTCCTGCTCGACGCGGACCCGCCGGAGATCGACCTGCCGGCCGTGCTCGCCACGGCGCTGGCGACCGACGAGCCGCAGCTCGCCGTCCGCGGCGGCACGCTCACTGTCCCCCGCCTGGTCCGGGCCCCGGCCCCACCGGCACAGCCGGCGGTGGAAGCGTCGGCGCAGGCAGCGCTCGACCCGGACGGGACCGTGCTGATCACGGGTGGTACCGGGGCGCTGGGCGGGCTGCTGGCCCGCCACCTGGTGGCCCGGCACGGCGTGCGCCACCTGCTGCTCACCAGCCGCCGCGGCCTCGCCGCCGCAGGCGCGGAGCAGCTGCGCGACGATCTCACCGCCCTCGGCGCGTCGGTGACGGTCGCCGCCGTCGACGTCACCGACCGGGAGGCGCTGGCCGGCCTGCTCGCCGCGATCCCCGCCGGGCGCCCGCTGACCGCGGTCGTGCACGCCAGCGGCGTCATCGACGACGGTGTCGTCACCGCGCTCACCGCGGACCGTCTCGATGCCGTGCTGGCGCCCAAGGCGGACGCCGCCTGGCACCTGCACGAGCTGACCCGCGGTGCCGGCCTGGCCGCGTTCGTGCTGTTCTCGTCGGCCGCCGGCATCCTCGGCAGCCCCGGCCAGGGCAACTACGCGGCGGCCAACGCCTTCCTCGACGCGCTGGCCGGCTACCGCCGCGGGCACGGCCTGCCGGCGACGTCGCTGGCCTGGGGGCTGTGGGCCGGCGCCAGCGGGATCACCGGCGAGCTCACCGACGCCGACCGCGAGCGCATCGCCCGCGCCGGCCTGCGCCCGCTGTCCGCGCGGGACGGGCTCGACCTCTTCGACGCCGCCCTCGGCGCCCGCCCCACCGCCACCGCCACCACCGCGGGCACAGGCAGCGGTCCGGACGCGACTGTTCCCGGCACCGCTACCCGCGGGAAAGCCAGCACCATCGGGAACGCCGACGCAGATGCGGGTACCGGCACCATCGGTAACGCCGACAGCGCCGGGGACGCCGACACGGGCGAAACGGGCGAAAAAGCCAGCGTGGGCGGGACCGGCGGTGTGGAGCGGGCGCTGCTCGCACCCGTCCACCTTGATCTGGCTGTGCTGCGCGGCCGGGCCGCCGAGCACGGGGTGCCGGCGCTGCTGCGCGGCCTGGTCCGGCCGGCCCGGCGGGCGGCCCGCTCCGCCGGACCGGCGGCCGCCGGATCACCGCTGGTGGCGCGGCTGGCCGCACTGTCCCCGGACGAGCGGGCCGCGCACCTGCTCGACCTGGTGCGCGGCGAGGTCGCGGCGGCCCTCGGGCACGCCGACGCGCGCGCGGTCGCGGCCACCAGGCCGTTCACCGACCTGGGGCTGGACTCCCTGACCGCCGTCGATCTGCGCAACCGGCTGGGCACGGCGACCGGGCTGCGGCTGCCGACCACCCTCACCTTCGACCAGCCGAACCCCACCGCCGTCGCCGCCTTCCTGCTCACGCTGCTGACCGAGACCGAGACCGGGCTGGCCGGGACGGCGCCGGCCGATGCCACGGCGTCCCGCGCCGGACGGCCGGGCGGCCAGGTCGTCGACGACGACCCGATCGCGATCGTCGGCATGGCCTGCCGCTTCCCCGGCGGGGTCGCCTCGCCGGAGGACCTGTGGCGGCTCGTCGCCGCCGGCACCGACGCGATCACCGAGTTCCCGGGCGACCGCGGCTGGGATCTCGAGGCGCTCCACGACCCGGACCCGGACCACGCCGGCACGTCCTACACCCGCCACGGCGGTTTCCTGCTCGACGCCGGCGACTTCGACACCGACTTCTTCGAGATCGCGCCCCGCGAGGCGCTGGCGACCGACCCACAGCAGCGCCTGCTGCTGGAGACCACCTGGGAGCTGTTCGAGCGGGCCGGGATCGACCCGGCGACGCTGCGCGGCAGCCGCACCGGCGTGTTCGCCGGGGTGATGTACCACGACTACGCCCCCAGGCTGGACGAGGCGCCGTCGTCGTTGGAGGGCTTCCTCGGCACCGGCAGCGCCGGCAGCGTCGCCTCCGGCCGGATCTCCTACACGTTCGGCTTCGAGGGGCCGGCGGTCACCATCGACACGGCCTGCTCGTCGTCGCTGGTCGCCCTGCACCTGGCCGCCCAGTCGCTGCGTTCCGGCGAGAGCGAGCTGGCGGTCGCCGGCGGGGTGACGGTGATGGCCTCCCCCGGCGCCTGGGTGGAGCTGTCCCGGCAGCGCGCGCTGTCACCGGACGGCCGCAGCAAGGCGTTCGCGGCGGCGGCGGACGGCGTGGGCTGGGCCGAGGGCATCGGGCTCGTCCTGCTCGAACGGCTCTCGGACGCCCGCCGCGCCGGCCATCCGGTGCTGGCGCTCGTGCGGGGGTCGGCGGTCAACCAGGACGGCGCGTCCAACGGGCTGACCGCGCCCAACGGGCCGTCCCAGCAGCGTGTCATCCGCACCGCGCTCGCCGCCGCCGGGCTCGCTCCGGCCGATGTCGACGCCGTCGAGGCGCACGGCACCGGCACCCGTCTCGGCGACCCCATCGAGGCCCAGGCCATCATCGCCACCTACGGCCAGCACCGGGAGGCCGGCCGGCCCGTCTACCTCGGCTCGCTGAAGTCCAACATCGGCCACACCCAGGCGGCGGCCGGCGTCGCCGGCATCATCAAGATGGTCCAGGCCATCGAGCACGGCGTCCTGCCCAGGACCCTGCACGTGGACGAGCCGTCACCGTACGTGGACTGGGCCGACGGGGACATCGAGCTGCTCACCGAGGCCCGGCCCTGGCCCGAGACGGGCGCGCCCCGCCGGGCGGGGATCTCCTCCTTCGGTGTCAGCGGCACCAACGCCCACGCGATCATCGAGCAGGCCCCGGCCGACGACCGTCCGCTGGCGCCGTCCCGCCCGGCCGCCGGCGGCGAACCGGTGACCGACGGCGAACCGGTGACCGACGGCAAGCCGGTCGCGTGGACGCTGTCGGCGAAAACCCCGCAGGCCCTGCGGGCGCAGGCCACCCAGCTGGCGGCCTGGCTGCGCGCGGACGAACCGCCGGCCGGCGGCGAACCTGTGACCAACGGCGGGGCCGAGGTGGACGGCGGCGGGGCCGGGGCGGGCGTCGCGGCGGTCGCGGCGGTCGCGGCTGCGCTGCACACCACCCGTGCGACGTTCAGCGAACGCGCGGTCGTCGTCGCCGACGACCGGGACGGCTTCCTGGCCTCCCTCGACGCGCTGGCCCGCGGCGACCTGCCGGTGAACGCGGCCCGGGGCACCGCCACGGCGGACCGCCGGATCGTGTTCGTCTTCCCCGGCCAGGGCTCCCAGTGGCCGGGAATGGCGGCGGCCCTGCTGGACACCTCCCCGGTGTTCGCCGCGGCGATCGCGGACTGCGCGCGGGCGCTGCGCCCGTACATCGACTGGGACCTGCTCGACGTGCTGCGCGGGGCGCCGGACGCGCCCACGCTGGAGCGGTTCGACGTGATCCAGCCCACGCTGTGGGCGATCCTCGTCGCGCTCGCGGCGCTATGGCGCGCGCACGGTGTGCACCCGCACGCCGTCGTCGGCCACAGCCAGGGGGAGATCGCCGCCGCCTATGTGGCCGGCGCCCTGTCCCTGGACGACGCCGCCCGGCTGATCTCCCTGCGCAGCCAGGCCGCCATCGCGCTGGCCGGGCGCGGCTGCCTGGCCTCGATCGCGCTGACCGCGGACGACCTCGAGCCGCGCCTGGCCCGCTGGGGGGACGGCCGGCTGTCGATCGCCGCCATCAACAGCCCCGGGTCGCTGGTGGTCGCCGGTGACACCGACGCCGTGACGGAACTGGTCGCGGAGCTGGAGGCCGAAGGCGTGCGCGCCCGGGTCCTCCCGGCCACCTACGCCTCGCACTCGGCGCACGTCGACAGCCTGCGCGAGGTGCTGCTGGCGGACCTCGCGTCGATCACACCGCGGGCGGGGACGATCCCGCTGATCTCCACGGTCACCGGTGAGCCGGTCGACACCAGCACCCTCGACGCCGAGTACTGGTTCGCGAACCTGCGTCGGACGGTCCGCTTCGAGCAGGCCACCCGTACCCTGCTCGAGCGCGGCCATGACACGTTCATCGAGATCAGCCCGCATCCGGTGCTCAACTTCAGTCTGCAGGAGATCGCCGGGGTGACCGGCGCCACCGGCACCGTGGTCGCCGGGACGCTGCGCCGCGACCAGGGCGGGCTGGACCGTTTCCTGCTGTCCGCCGCCGAGCTGTACGTCCAGGGAGTGCCGGTCGACTGGGCGGTGACGTCCGGCAGCCCGCACCCGCGGGTCACCCTGCCGACCTACGCCTTCCAGCACCGGCGCTACTGGCTGGACGTCGGACGCTCGTTCGCCGGGGAGGTCTCCGCCACCCGGCCGACGCAGATCGGCGGCCTCGCCGCCGCCGACCCGGCCGCCGCCTCGGTCTCGGCCGCCGACGGGCTCCTGCTGCGGCTGGCCGGCCTCGGCGAGGCCGAACGGGACGAGGCGCTGCTGACGGTCGTCCAGTCGGAGATCGCGACGGTGCTCGGGCACGCCGACGCCGACGAGGTCCTGTCCACCCGGACGTTCCAGGAGCTGGGGTTCAGCTCCCTGACCGCGGTCGACCTGCGTAACCGGCTGGGCGCCGCGACCGGGCTGGAGCTGCCGGCCACGCTCGTCTTCGACCATCCCACCCCCGAGGCCGTCGCCGCCTACCTGCGCGCCGAACTGGCCATCGACACCCCGGCGGCGGTGCCGGCGACGGCGGTGGACGCGGTCGACCAGCTGGAGGCCGTCCTCGCCGCCGGCGCCGCCACCGAGGCGGACCGGCAGGCCGCGATCACCCGCCTGCGCCGCCTGCTCGACCAGTGGGGCACCGGCCCCGCCGGTCCCACCGGCTCGTCCGACAACGAGCTGGACCTCGACTCCGCCAGCGACGAGGAACTGTTCGCCCTCATGGATCAGGAGCACGCCTGACGATGTCCAACGACGACAAGCTCCGCGAATACCTCAAGCGCGCGCTCGCGGACTCCCGGGCCGCCCACCGGCGGCTGCGGGAGATCGAGGAGAGCCGGCGGGAACCGATCGCGATCGTCGGCGCCGCCTGCCGCTACCCCGGCGGGGTCAACTCGCCGGCGGACCTGTGGCAACTCGCCGCCGCCGGCGGTGACGCGATCAGCGGTTTCCCGGACGACCGCGGCTGGGACACCGACGCGCTCTACCATCCCGACCCGGACCATCCCGGCACCACCTACACCCGCCAGGGCGGGTTCATCGCCGGCGCCGGTGACTTCGACGCGGCGTTCTTCGGGATCTCCCCGCGGGAGGCCGCCGCGACCGACCCGCAGCAGCGCCTGCTGCTGGAGAACGCCTGGGAGCTGCTGGAGAACGCCGGGATCGACCCGACGTCGCTGCGCGGCAGCCGCACCGGCGTGTTCGCCGGTGTCGCCGGGCGCGACTACGCCGCCGGCTTCCACGAGGTCCCCGACGAGCTGGAGGGCTATCTGGTCACCGGCGCGCTCGGCAGCGTCGCCTCCGGCCGGATCTCCTACACGTTCGGTTTCGAGGGGCCGGCGGTCACCATCGACACGGCCTGCTCGTCGTCGCTGGTCGCCCTGCACCTGGCCGCCCAGTCGCTGCGCTCCGGCGAGAGCGACCTGGCGATCGCCGGCGGGGTCGCCGTCATGACGTCGCCGCTGGGCTTCGTGGACTTCGCCCGGCAGCGCGGGCTCGCCCCCGACGGCCGCTGCAAGGCGTTCGCGGCGGCGGCGGACGGCACCGGCTGGTCGGAGGGTGTCGGCCTGCTGCTGCTCGAGCGGCTCTCGGACGCCCAGCGCGCCGGCCGCAGCATCCTCGCCGTCGTCCGCGCCTCCGCCGTCAACCAGGACGGCGCCTCCAACGGCCTGACCGCCCCCAACGGGCCGTCCCAGCAGCGTGTCATCCGCGCCGCCCTCGCCGCCGCCGGCCTGACCCCCGCCGACGTCGACGCCGTCGAGGCCCACGGCACCGGCACCCGCCTCGGCGACCCCATCGAAGCCCAGGCCCTCATCGCCACCTACGGGCAGAACCGCCCCGCCGACCGGCCGCTCTACATCGGCTCGCTGAAGTCCAACATCGGGCACGCCCAGGCCGCCGCCGGCGTCGCCGGCATCATCAAGACGGTCCACGCCCTCCAGCACGGCGTCCTGCCGAAAACCCTGCACGTGGACGAGCCATCACCGTACGTAAAGTGGTCGGCGGGTGCGGTGGAGCTGCTCACCGAGGCCCGCCCCTGGCCCGATGTCGACCGGCCCCGCCGGGCCGCCGTCTCCGCCTTTGGCGTCAGCGGCACCAACGCCCACATCATCATCGAACAGGCCCCCACCGACCAGCCCGCCCCAGCGGACGCCGCGGCGGACAGCTCCCCGGCCACCCCGGCGGATGCCGGGACGGACAGCCCGGCGGACCGGACGGACGTGCGGGCAGCTGCCCGGGTCGACGCGGACGCGCCCGCCACGGGCACACCCGCCACCGAGGCGGGCGCGGAGCCGGGGAGCGCGGGGACGCCCGCCGGCGAACCGGCTGGCAGCCCACTGCCGTTCCTGATCTCCGCGCGCTCACCCAGAGCCCTCCAGGAGCAGGCCGCCCGGCTGGCCGCGCACGTCAGCGGTGACAGCACACTGCGGCCGGTGGACGTCGCCTACTCACTGGCCACCACCCGGGCGACGCTGTCCCACCGCGCCGTCGTCATCGCCGGGGACCGGGACGACCTGCTCGCGGGCCTGGACGCGGTCGCGACCGAGCGGCAGACGCCCCGGACCGTCGTGGGCACCGGCACCCCTGGCAAGATC
>NZ_CEVIVD010000178.1:8080-8839 GCF_982290655.1 Protofrankia sp. CiP1_Cm_nod3 | reverse complement strand
TCCTGCCTTGGTGCCGTCGGGGAGGGTGGCCCTGGGGTAGAGGTGGCCGATGCGCTTCTCGGCCTCGTCGCGCATCCAGGCGCCATAGGCGCGCACGTCGGCGGCCAGGCCCTCGGCGCCCTTCCAGGCGCGAATCTCGGAGCCGGCCAGGCCGGGGTAGACGGGGGGCTGGTCGCGGAACTTCGGGGGGATCTCGATGAGCGCCTTGTTGATGAGGACGGCGACGGGGTTGAGGTCGGAGGCGTGCGCCTCCAGGCCGAGCCGCTGGGCCTCCAGGGGGATGCTGCCGCCGCCGGCGAAGGGGTCCAGAATCGGTGGCGGGTTGCCGTTCGTGGACTTCAGGATCTCCTCGCGGGCCTCCCGCAGGAGCTTCTCGTCGCGGGTGTTCTCCCAGACCACGAGTCGCTCGATGAGGTGGTGCAGGCGATCCCGCTCTTTCCGTTGCAGTTCCTCGGTGGGGAACTCCTCGGGCCGCGCGCTCGGATCGTCGACGAGTTGGGCGAAGAGGACGGCTCGGGCCGCCGCGAGCGGCCTTCGCGCCCACCACAGGTGCAGCGTGGAGGGGTGTCCGTGCCGGATGGACTTCTCCCGGGCCGACTCCCGGTTGATCGCCTCCAGCGGCAGCGCCACCTCGATCAGCTTCCGCGCCTGCACCATGCCCCCGGCCCCTCTACGCCCCCGACCCGGGCAACCACCCAACGTCGTAACTGAACATAGTGGCGGGTCCCTACATGTTCAGGGCAAACGGGTGCACCGGTG
>NZ_CEVIVD010000178.1:7334-8055 GCF_982290655.1 Protofrankia sp. CiP1_Cm_nod3 | reverse complement strand
CGTGGCCTTGGTGCCGTCGGGGAGGGTGGCCCTGGGGTAGAGATGGCCGATGCGCTTCTCGGCCTCGTCGCGCATCCAGGCGCCGTAGGCGCGCACGTCGGCGGCCAGGCCCTCGGCGCCCTTCCAGGCGCGAATCTCGGAGTCGGCCAGGCCGGGGTAGACGGGAGGCTGGTCGCGAAACTTGGGTGGGATCTCGATGAGCGCCTTGTTGATGAGGACGGCGACGGGGTTGAGGTCGGAGGCGTGCGCCTCCAGGCCGAGTCGCTGGGCCTCCAGGGGGATGGTGCCACCGCCCGCGAACGGGTCGAGGATCGCTGGTGGCTTGCCATCGGTGGACTTGAGGATCTCGGCGTGCGCCTCGGCGAGCAGCTTCTCGTCACGGATGTTCTCCCACACCACAAGCCGCTCGATCAGCTCGTGCAGCCGCTCGCGCTCCTTGCGCTGCAGCTCCTCCGTGGGGAACTCCTCGGGCCGTGCGGACGGGTCGTCGACGAGCTGGGCGAACAGCACGGCGCGCGCAGCCGCGAGGGGACGGCGCGCCCACCACAGGTGCAGCGTGGAGGGGTGTCCGTGCCGGATGGACTTCTCCCGGGCGGACTCCCGGTTGATCGCCTCCAGCGGCAGCGCGACCTCGATCAACTTGCGTTTCTGCACGACGTCCTCTTCCTCGTCCCCGGAGACCGGCTGGGCGGCTCAGCGGCAACCAACGGGCTTGTCACCA
>NZ_CEVIVD010000178.1:4301-7291 GCF_982290655.1 Protofrankia sp. CiP1_Cm_nod3 | reverse complement strand
TCAGAACGGGGTGCTGCCCTTGGCCCACATCCTGGCCCAGTCGCCGCGCAGGCCGGTGGCCTCGAAGTCGCCGAGGTCGGTGGTGGCGAAGGGGGCGTCGAGGTAGCGGACCTCGTCGTGCCGCGCCCCGCGCGGGTCGACCCTGACGAGCGCGAGCCGGTAACGTGGGACGGCGTTCTTGCCGGTCATCACCTCGTTGTGGGTGACGAAGAAGTCGGTGGCGCCGTCGAGGCGGGCCTTGACCTCGATGCGGTAGGTGTCGCCCTGGGCGTCGGTCGAGAGGATGTCGAAGCCGGGATTGTTGAACGCCTGCTCGACGGGCTGGCGGCCGAGTTCTCGCTCGCGCGCCATGACGAGGTCGACGCCGCGGCGCTCGACCTCCCTGGTCTCCTTGGCGTGCATCGGCGCGGACGGCGGCAGTTCGTCCTCGAACATGCTGACGGGCAGCACGAGGGCGGCGGTGACGAGGCGGGGCGGCCTGGTGGACATGAGCTGCTGCTGGTCGAGCAGCTCCAGGCGCCTGCGCAGCCGGAGGTCGAGCTCGACCGCCTTGCGGCCCAGGCTCTCCGACGACTCCCTGGGCCGCTCGCCCTTCCGCTCGTTCTCCGAGGCGATCGCCGCCTCGAACAGCAGGCGCTCGCTCTCCGCGGTGAGGCGCTTCGTGACCAGGTCGCGGGCTTTCGTCAGCTCCGCCAGCCGGCGGGGCCGGACCTCGGCGAGGTATTCGGGGAGCCGGTTGGCGATGATCCAGCTCGTGGCCGTGTCCTCGGCCTCGGCAAGCCACGCAACGGCACGTGCGGCGTCGGTCGCCGGGCTCGCGGGAGCGGCGACGCAGTCCAGGTACGGCGCGGGGCCGGCGGGGCTGACGGTGCCGTAGCTGTCGACGTAGGCGTAGCCGAAACGGCGCGCCACCGACTCGCCGGTGGCGTCGGTGACCTCCTCGACGACGCCGACGAGCAGGTGTGGCTCGTCGAGGGTCGAGGACACGAGCACGGTGCCATGGTTCAGCGCGCCGCCGAACCGCCGGACGGTCTCGTCCATGACCGCGTCGTGGAGCGGGTGGCCGGGCGCGAGCAGGTCGGCCCGAGCGAGCCCGTCGGGCTGGGCGTGGGCAAGGTCGAAGGCGACCCGGTCGTATCTCGTCGCGATCGGCCCCCTGCCGGCCGAGCGGATGTGCTGGGGCACGTTCGCGATCTCGTAGCGCCCCCGCTCACGCCTGGCGATCCGGCCACCGAGACGGGTGAAGGCCGCCTTGAACGCCAGCTCGATGTAGTGCGGCTGGAGCCGCCGGGCGCGAGCCTCGTCCATCGCCGCGCGCAGCCGCTGGAGGTCGGCCTCGGCGAGGTGCTCCGACGCGAGCGCCCGCTCCTCGAGCAGGTCCCTGAGGCCGTCGCCGACGCTGGCGTCGATGACCTCGTGCATCTTCGCCTTCACGTCGGGGCGCTCGCCGTACTGGATGGCGTCGAGCAGGAGGGTGCGCAGCGGGATCTCGGAGAAGGCCTCGCCGAGGACGTCGAAGACCTTGCCGCCGTAGTCCTGGCGCATCTGGTCGAGCTTTCCCAGCAGGCGGGTGAAGACCTCACCCTCGCGGGTGTTGGACGCGACGAGGTTCCACAGCCGGCAGATCTCCTCCTGGCCGATGCGGTGGACGCGGCCGAACCGCTGCTCGATGCGGTTGGGATTCCACGGCAGGTCGTAGTTGACCATCAGATGGGCGGCCTGAAGGTTAAGGCCCTCGCCGGCGGCGTCGGTGGCGATCAGAATCTGGACGTCGCGGTTCTTGGTGAACTCCTCGGTGATCTGGCGACGCTCGCCGCGGCGTACGCCGCCGTGAATGGCCCTGACCGTGTCGGGCTTGCCGAGCAGCGATCCGATTCTGGCCTGGAGGTAGTCGAGGGTGTCACGGTGCTCGGTGAAGATGATGAACTTCCGCGGCCAGCCGTTCGCGTCGGTGGTCAGCGCGTTGTCCTGGAGGATGTTCGACAGCTCGGTCCACTTGCGGTCGGTGCCGGCGTCGCGGACGAGCCTGGCGGTCTTCACCAGCTCGGCCAGCTCGATCAGCTCGGCGTTGAGCTCCGCTACCGTCTGCGCCGCGGTGGCGGCGTCGAGCAGGTCCTCCTCCAGCTCCTCGATCTCCTCGGCGTTGAACTCGTCGGCGTCGATCGCACTCCACTCGACTGCCGGGTCCGGCTCGCGGTAGGTGCCGTTGAGGATCTCCTGCCGTTTGCGCTCCAGGCGCTCGCAACGGCGCACAAGGCTCTTGTAGATCGCCTCCGGGCTGGAGGCAAGCCGCCGCTGGAGAACGGTGAGGGCGAAGCCGACGGTGTTCTTGCGCTTGCCGCCGACCCGGTCGGCCCGGTTCATCCCCTCGCGGACGTAGTGGGTGACGTCCTCGTAGAGGGCGTACTCCGACGCGGTCAGCTCGTAGGGAACGGTCTCGGCGACGCGTTCGGGGAAGAGCTTCCTGCCCTCGAAGGTGAGCAGGTCCTCCTTGACCATGCGGCGCATGATCCCGCTGGTGTCCGTGGTCTTCTTCTGCCTGCCCTCGAACCGGTCCCGATCGAGCAGCGTGAGGAAGAGCTGGAAGTCTTCCTCCTTGCCCGAGTGCGGGGTCGCGGTCATCAGCAGCAGATGGCGGGTGATCTCGCCGAGGAGCTCCCCGAGCTGGAAGCGCCTGGTCTTCTCCAGCTTGCCGCCGAAGTAGTGGGCGCCCATGCGGTGGGCCTCGTCGACGATGATCAAATCCCATTCGGTCTCTCCGAGCTGGGCCTGGAGCCGCTCGTTGCGGGAGAGCTGATCCATCCGTGCGATGAGGAGCGGGTAGGTCTCGAAGACGTTGAGGTTGACCTGGGAGTCGATGAGCTGGCTGGTCAGCAGATCGAAGCGGAGGCCGAACTTGAAGAAGAGCTCGTCCTGCCACTGCTCCACGAGCCCGCCGGGCGCGACGATGAGGCACTGCTTCACGTCATCGCGCAGCAGCAGCTCCTTGA
>NZ_CEVIVD010000178.1:3699-4248 GCF_982290655.1 Protofrankia sp. CiP1_Cm_nod3 | reverse complement strand
CATAGAGGCCGGCCATGACCGTCTTGCCGGCACCGGGGTCGTCGGCGAGCAGGAAGCGCAGCGGGGTGCGCGGAAGCAGTTCGCCGTACACCGCACGGATCTGATGGGGGAGAGGCCGCACGTCACTGGTGGCGACGGCGAGCATCGGGTCGAACAGCCCGGCCAGCGAGATGCGCTGCGCCTCGGCCACGAGCTTGAAGTCGTTGGCGTTGGCGTCGAAGGCGCGGCTGCCGGTCTGGGCGACGCTGAGCTTGTCCTGGTCCCTGCGGAAGACGACCTGCTGGCCGAGGCCGCCGGCGGTGGTCTTGTAGGTCAGTTCGAGCGCGTCGGAACCGTGCCACTGCGCGGCAATGACCGTGATGACCTCGGCGGGGATGAGCCCGTCGACGCGCAGCCCTGGCTTGAGCTCCTCCAGCAGCACGACCGACCTCCCCCTGATAAGACAGCCGGCCAACGCTACTGGAACGGTCCGACAGCCCGATGCGCGGCCTCCGGATCCCAGCCACCGACGCACTGGCGGACCGCGGCACCCGAATCCGCCAGGCCTGT
>NZ_CEVIVD010000178.1:3125-3674 GCF_982290655.1 Protofrankia sp. CiP1_Cm_nod3 | reverse complement strand
TGTAGAGGCCGGCCATGATCGTCTTGCCGGCGCCGGGGTCGTCGGCGAGCAGGAAGCGCAGCGGGGTACGCGGGAGCAGCTCGCCGTACACCGCGCGGATCTGATGGGGGAGAGGCTGCACGTCACTCGTGGCGACGGCGAGCATCGGGTCGAACAGCCCGGCCAGCGAGATGCGCTGCGCCTCGGCCGCGAGCTTGAAGTCGCTGGCGTTGGCGTCGAAGGCGCGGCTGCCGGTCTGGGCGACGCTGAGCTTGTCCTGGTCCTTGCGGAAGACGACCTGCTGGCCGAGGCCGCCGGCGGTGGTCTTGTAGGTCAGTTCGAGCGCGTCGGAACCGTGCCATTGCGCGGCAATGACCGTGATGACCTCGGCGGGGATGAGCCCGTCGACGCGCAGCCCTGGCTTGAGCTCCTCCAGCAGCACGACCGACCTCCCCCTGATAAGACAGCCGGCCAACGCTACTGGAACGGTCCGACAGCCCGATGCGCCGCCTCCGGATCCCAGCCACCGACGCACTGGCGGACCGCGGCACCCGAACCCACCAGGCCTGC
>NZ_CEVIVD010000178.1:0-3100 GCF_982290655.1 Protofrankia sp. CiP1_Cm_nod3 | reverse complement strand
GGAACGTGTGTTCGATACAGTGAACGATGCTGCAGCCCCGGCCCTCATCCGGCATCGCGGCTGTGGGCCGACCTGCCTACAAGCAGGCAATCGGACGCTGAGCAAGCGTATCTTCAGTAGCCTGACGCCTGCGAGATCAAACCGGTGACGGCAGGAGGGGGCCAGATGGTCAGCCATCTCATCTCCTTCTCGCTGCTCGATGCGGACTCCGTCCGCGCGGCGATCGACGGCGGAGAGACGCTGTCCGTCGAGTTCAAGGGCGAGGAACGTCAGTCACTCGGCGACCGCGAGCTGATCGAGGCGGTCGTCTGCCTGGCCAATGGCCACGGTGGCCTGCTGCTTCTTGGCGTCGAGGACTCCGGCTTGGTCACTGGCGCTCGACCGCGGCATGGCAACCGTACCGATCCGCAGCGGCTGCAGGCGCTCATCGCGAACTCCACGCAACCCCCAGTACAGACGGCTGTGTCCACGATCGAGATCGACGGTACGCCCGTGCTGTGCGTCCAGGTAGAGAACAGCCCACGTATCGTCGGAACCACCCGCGGGATGTACCAACGACGGGCGATCGGTGGCGATGGAAAGCCGACGTGCATACCGATCCACGCACACGAGATGCTCGCGCACGAGATCGACCGAGGAGCCGTCGACTACTCGGCGCTTCCGGTGCCTGACGCAACCTGGAACGACCTGGACCCGCTGGAGTTCGAGCGATTTCGCCGGCTGATCCGGGAATCGGCCGGCTACGGGGACCGCGTGCTAGCCGATCTTGATGACCATGATGTCGCGCGCGCCCTCGGTCTACTCGAGCAACGCGGCGGCACGACCGTGATCTGCGCCGGCGCACTGCTCCTGTTCGGTCGAGAGGACGCGATCTGCCGCTGCCCTTCTACAGGTCGGCGACTCGGAGGTCCGGCGGCAGCTCGCGCGGATGGTCGACCGTGGCCTCGTGGAAGCACGCGGCGGAGGTAAGGGGCGTACCTGGCATCTCACCGCCGCTGTCTACCGCGAACTTCGCGAACCCGCCGCCTACGTCCGGGTGCATGGCTTCGACCAGGCTCAGCAGGAGCAGATGGTGCTCAGCTACGTCGCGGCCCACGGCCAGATCACCCGAGGCGAGGCAGCCGACCTGTGCTCGCTGTCCCCCGACCAGGCGTCGCGACTGCTGCGCCGGCTCGCCCGGGACGACGGACCCTTGGTAGCCAGCGGTAGCCGTCGCTGGACGGCCTACACGCACCGCGCATAGTTCTATACGCACCCAGGGAATCCTTCACGCGCGCGTATAGCTACACGCGCGTGAGCGCCGTCGATCGGAAACGCGTTCTACGCCAGCGCCGCCGCCTCATGCCCTGCCATAGGCATCACATTCCGTGCTCAGGAAACGTGCTCAGGCCTGACTGCAACGACAGAAGCCACGGTACGGTACGTCAGGGCCGTCATCGGACAGATCATCGATCAGGTCATCGAGGACGGCTTCCTCCTCTACTCAGCGCCGGTGCGCGCCCAGCGCGTCACCCAGATCCGGGTCGAACCGCGCACGGACCTGACGGCCGGTGAGCTCCGCGGGTTCCGGGCAGGCGACAACGGTCCGTAGTTGTCCGGGGTGTCCGGTGGACTGAGCGTTGATGATCTCCGCCGTCGGTTCGACGTCGCGTTCGTCCTGCCGGCGGGCCTGACCCCGTAGTGCGTCGTGGACACGTTCGGTCACGTCGGCGTCGTGCCAGCGGGCGAAGTAGTAGCAGACCGTCTGCCAGGGCGGATAGTCCGACGGCAGTGCCCGCCAGGCACAGCCGGTGCGCACCACGTAGAGGATCGCATCGACCAGGTCAAGGCGGTCGTGCTTCTCCCACCGACCCACCACCGCAGCCGGCGGTGCGACCAGCGCCCATTGGGAGTCAGACGGATCAGACGGCTACCGGTGACGGTGAGCATGCGGTATCCGCTCGCCGTCACCCGTCAGCCGGTCCCGCCAGGGCATGTTCCCGTGACCGTAGCCCGTATCACACACCTCAGGCGTCACGGTCCGCTACCGATGGGGTATTTTCAAATATTTTCTTTACGTTCGGGTGCTATCGTGACCACCGGCTGATGACTATGTCGTTATGCCGTATACGCTGCACGCGCTCGGTGACCGCTGGGGAGGGCACGCGCGCCTGGCGGGCCAGTTCGGACATCACATGATCTACGGACCGGCGTGCGGCTCGGCCAGCGGTCGGGCGTTCACCCTGTCGATCGGCCGTCGCTTTGATGGCCAGTCACTCGGATCGCCTGAAATCCCCAAGGTATTGTCCGGCGAATCCTTCAACAGGCCATGGAAAACACGTCGCCGGGCCTCCACTCTGCTTACCCGCCCCACGCGGCGGCGGCCGACGTTGTAGTGGCCGTGTCGGCGGCCCGCTATCCGGCCGAGCCGTCCGTCGGTCTACCCAGGCCGGGCCGCCAGCGGCCGCCTGACGTCCTGTCCGACGTCCCGGTCGGCGTCTCAGTCGACCTCGAGGACAGCACGGCGGCGTCGGATGCGCCCGTCGAGGTAGCCTGCGGCCAGCTCGCCGACCGCGTGCCAGCTGGCGTGTGGGTGGTCGGCCGGGGTGAGCCGGCCGGACCGCGACGAGCCCGACCAGCTCGCGTAGGTCGTGGCCGAGCGGCCAGCGGCCCCAGTAGCCCTGCACCCGTCTGCGCGCCGGGTTCGCGAGGGCGTCCGGCGCGAGGACCGTCGGCTCACCGGAGATCGCGCCGACGGCGATCGCCACCCCGCCCTCGCCGAGCAGCGACACGGCGCCGGCGAGGAGAGCGCCGCCGGCCCCACAGGAGCAGGTCGGCGCGGTGGTCACCGCTGGCGTCGACACTTTCCCGCGCGCGTTCGGCGCGGCCGCGGCCTGTGTGACAGCTCCACCAACGGAATCAAGGGCTGGTGGGGCTGGTCAGTGCGTCTGGCAGGCGCGGCGTCGGGAACACGCCGAGCAGGTAGGCAGGGCGGGCCCGGCGTCGAGAACGACTTTTCGGGCGGAGCTTGACGGACCGGCCGCCAGCCTCCATGGTTAGCTACATGAGTAACGAACCGACGAACCGCAGTATGCGGTGGTCGGCGTGAAGGACGACGGAC
>NZ_CEVIVD010000177.1:8951-9376 GCF_982290655.1 Protofrankia sp. CiP1_Cm_nod3 | reverse complement strand
CCGCCCGACTCCATCCACTTCCAGGTATCGAGAACGGTCTCGCGGATCGGCCGTGTCGACAACCCGGCAGCCCGCGCCGCTGACGAGTCCACCGCCCACACGCCCGCGCTCGTCCGCCACAGCGGCAGCTCCGTCCACTGCTTCACCCCAGCGTCCAGCAGGATCCGGTCGGGCACCCACTCGACGATGCCACGGCCACCCGTCACCTCGAGACAGGCGTTCAGAAGATCACCGAAGGTCTCGTCGCCAAGTGCGGTGATGTTGAAGCTGCCATCCTCGGCAGCGGCGGCCCGGTCAAGCGCAAAAGACGCGACGTCGCGCACGTCCACCGGTTGAATCCGGCGGTCCGGCGTCCCGGGCCCCAGGATGGTGCCACCGCGAGCGGCCCGAGCCAGCCACCACGGCAGCCTCCCGACGTACTCGCC
>NZ_CEVIVD010000177.1:0-8391 GCF_982290655.1 Protofrankia sp. CiP1_Cm_nod3 | reverse complement strand
AACGGCCGTGCTCGGCGAGCGCGGCCAGGTCACGCCCGCTCGTCCTGTCCCCGGTCACGGCAACCGCCCCCGTCGGCGGAGGACCGGAATGCCCTCGGGTGAACGTGGTCACCGCCCAGCCCCGTGCGAGTGCGTCGGCCGCCACCGCCTTGCCGAGGAACCACGTGCCACCAAGCAGAAGAACACGCACCCTCCGATGCTGCCGCACGCAAGCCCCTACAGGCCAGGACGAATCGCCCTACAACCAAGATTGGTGCGGGAGCGGCACACATATACACCTATCTGCAGATGGTCCGCCACAGTCAGGTGGGCGAAGCCTTCGCCCGTGCCGCCGCACGCCACGACATTCGCACCATGATCCAATTCTGAACCGGCATCCACGGCCGGAGTCTCCCAGCACATCACGCTCCGGCCACGAACGTCTTCCGCACCTCCCCGCGACGCCTTCGAACCGCGCACGATGTTCCCGCCTACCCTCCAGCAACGGGCGGCCGGATTGGCTTGCCAGGCAGTCACGACCGCGGCTGCCTGGCGCCCGCCCCACACGCTCACGGGGTGGCTACCGCATCCCGCCGCCAACCGGTCACACTGAGAGAGAACCGGGCGGGCGCTGACAGACCTACGGGCTGCCGACCCCGCCGACAGCCGTGTGGAGCGTCAAGGGGGGATCGTCATGGATCCGGTCGGGGCTGTCACTCCCGAACGGCAGGAGGCCGTCGCCACCCGGGTGGCCAGGCGGACCGGGCAGCGCCGCGGAACGATCGACACCCTGCGCCAGCCAGGCGGGATCGCCCGGGCTGACGAGCCGGCGCGGGTCGCCTCCCGGATCGACCGGCTCAGCCGCCACCACCCGGACGTCCGGCCGGTCAACCCGGCGGCGATTGTCACCGGGGAACCAGCCGCGGTGGCCGCCGCGGGCGCGATCCTCGAACGGATCATCCAGGTCAACGACCTCCTCGGCGTGGGCTACCTGGAAGGCGGGGTGGCCGCCGCCCGGGCCGTCGGCCGGATCAACATCCGCGACAACCGGGGCCGGCTGCTCGGCTACGGCACCGGCTCGCTGGTCTCCCCGGAGCTGCTGCTGACCAACCAGCACGTCCTGCCCGACGCGGCCACCGCGGCCTTCAGCAGCGTCGAGTTCGACTACCAGGACGGGGTCGACGGCCGGCCGCTGCCGCTGCAGGGTTTCGCGCTGGACCCGCGCCGGTTCTTCCTCGCCGATGAGGGGCTGGACTTCGCCCTGGTCGCGGTGCAGGCAACCCCGGCGCAGCTGGCCGCGTTCGGGTGCAACCGGCTGGTGGAGGCCGAGGGCAAGGCCATCATCGGGGACTTCGTCACGATCATCCAGCATCCGCGGGGGGAGAAGAAGCAGGTCGCGTTGCGGGAAAACCGGATCGTGGACCTCCTCGACCGCTACCTGCACTACGAAACCGACACCGAACCCGGCTCGTCGGGCTCCCCGGTCTTCAACGACCAGTGGGAGATCGTCGCCCTGCACCACGCCGGCGTCCCGGCACCCGCCGGCGGCGAACTCGGCAGCATTATCAACGAGGGCATCCGGGTCAGCCGGCTGGCCGCGTTCCTGCGCGGCCACCACCTGCCCCCGGCCCAGCAGACGCTGCTCGACCGGCTGTTCACCGACCCGACCGGCCAGGCCACACCACCGGCGCCCCGCCCCGCCGTGCCGGCGGCATCCCCGCCCGTCGGCAATGTACGGCCGTCGGTGGCCTTGACGGTCCCGTTCGACATCCGGCTGCGCGCCGACCTGCTCAGCTCCGACCAGCCGGCGGCGGGCGAGGCGATCCGGATCGACCCGGACTACGCCAGCCGCCGCGGCTACGACCCCGCCTTCCTCGGTGACGGCCATCGGGTGCCGCTGCCCACCCTGCCCGCCGAGCTGCTGCCGCTGGCGGCGGTCAACCGGCGCGCCGCCGACGGGGACCCGGCCTATGTGCTGCCCTACCACCACTTCAGCGTCGTGCTCAACCGGCAGCGGCGGCTGGCGTTCTTCACCGCGGTCAACATCGACGGCAACGCCAGTTTCCGGCTGCGCCGGGAACCGGACCGCTGGGCGTTCGACCCGCGGGTGCCGGCCGACGAGCAGACCGGGGAGGAGGTCTACCGGGACAACCCGCTGGACCGCGGCCACCTCGTCCGCCGGCTCGACCCGGCCTGGGGCGCCTCCCGGACGGTCGCCAAGCTGGCCAACGACGACACCTTCCACTTCACCAACTGCACCCCGCAGCACGCCGACTTCAACCAGAACCAGACCACCTGGGCCGGCCTGGAGGACTACATCCTGGAGAACGCCGACACCCACGACCTGAGGGTCAGCGTGTTCACCGGTCCGGTGCTCAGCCCGGACGACGAGCCGTACCGGGGGGTGCAGTTGCCCCGGCAGTTCTGGAAAGTCGTTGTGATGGTTAAGGACGGCGGCGGGCTGTCGGCTACCGCCTACCTGCTCAGCCAGGAAAGCCTGCTCGACGGGCTGGAGGTCGCCCCGGAAGCCTTTTCCTACGGCGCCTACAAGACCTACCAGGTGCCGGTGCGGCGGATCGAGGCGCTGACCCGGCTGTCGTTCGACGCGGCTGCCGCGGCCGACCCGCTGGACCGCAGGGAGGCGGCGGTCGGCGCCCGGGAGATTGTTCATCCGCAGCAGATCGTTCTGTGACGGGGCCGGTTGCACCCACGGAGCTCTTGGTCGGGCATGGCGCGTAGGTGCATCGACGCCCCGCCCATGTGCCGGTTCCGAGTCTCCGTCGGCGACGGTGAGGGATCTCTTCGCCCTGCGGGCTCGCCTGGTTCCCCGGCGCGCGGGGAACCAGGCGAGGGCGTTGCTCGATGAGCGGAGCCGTTCAGCCGTGGGAGCGGGGGAGCACGGTCACCAGAAGCCCAGGTACCGCCTGATGATCACGCGGGCCGTGCAGGCGGGTCCGGCCGCCGGTGCGGGTGTTCCAGGTCGGGGCTCCGGCGTAGCGCACCCACGCGACGGCCTCGCCGTCGGTGCAGATCATGCGCAGTTCGGGCGCACCGGTGATCGTGCCGACCTCGTCGGTCCACCCCCGTCCGGTGGGGCGGTGAGCAGGGACTGGAATTCCATCATGATCTTGTCATGAGGAGCAGGTGTTCAGCATGCTCTGCAACGCGGACTTCTCGCTGGACTGCAGTTTCAGCCCCCAGTGGTACTTGGACCGGATCCACATCTTCGAGTAGGTGCACCGGTAGCCGGAGAGCGGCGGCTGCCAGGTGGAGGGGTCCTGGTCACCCTTGGCCTGGTTGACGTTGTCGGTGACCGCGATCAGCTGCGGGTAGCTCAGGTCGTTGGCAAAACTCTGCCGTTTGCTGGTGGTCCAGCTGCTGGCCCCGGACCGCCAGGCCTCGGCCAACGGCACCACGTGGTCGATGTCGACGTCGGCCGGGCTGTACCAGGTGGCACCGTCGTACGGGCTGTACCAGGAGCCGGAGGTCGGGTAGCAGTTGCTGCCGACCGTCACGTTCGTGCCGTCGCGCTTGAGGACGGTTTCCCGGGTGTCACAGGTCCCGGAAATGATGATCCAATGGGGGAACAGGTCCCGGGAGTAACCGGTCATGCTGCCCTCGGCGGCCACGGTCAGCGCGTTGAGCTCGGCCTGCGCGGTCGCTTTACTCGGAATGTTGGGCGGGGTCGCCGACGCCGGGGTCGTCAGCACTGCCAGCGCGACGGCGGTCAGGGCCGCGCTGGCCAGGAGGGCCCAGCGGCGGCGCGAGGGGGCAAGGGAACGGAACACGGCTCTCCTCTTCGAGGCGGGGAAATGAGCCCATCAACCGTCCACGAAGAAGATGATTTTTCAGGTGTTGCTACCTGACCGGCGAGCAACACCAACCCGAAGATTTCGATCCGTCCGCCACCGGTTTGCCGTCCCGTCGATAGTTTGTCACCGGGTAGCGGCCCAGGAGGGGTTGTTCTCGCCGGAAAGCCATGGCCGGCAAGTTCCGCTTGCGGAAAAAGGTGAGGTCGAGGCGTGCATGCGGCTGTGGGGGAGTGTCAAGTTAACGGCTCTGGTGCACTTTCGGTGGTGACTGGCAGCGGTCCCGGCGCACGGTGACGAACGCGGCCTGGACCCGGTCGGCGCGGATCGCGCCGGTGGCGCGCAACGCCGCGGCGTAGTCAGCGAGGCGGGCGGCCAGCGGGTCGGTGGTCGTCTCCGGTGTGCTCACGCAGGCTCCTGACAGTGACGGGGAGCGCGCGTCGCTGTCGTCGGAAGTGTCACGGGAGTACGCCCCCTTCGTCAGGACGTCCAGGCCACCCAGGGTGGTCAGCTCCGGCGGCTCGTAGGGAACATCCCGTACAGGATCACGGTCTTTCTCGTCCGGCGTGCCGTGGATGCTGGTCACGGAAGCTCCTCGTAACGGTCGTGACGGGCGGGGTATGACGATATCCATGCCACGGAAACACACGCGTTTCTCTCGAAGGCCCAGGCGCGCCGGCCGACGAAGTCTTCCAAGGTGACGGGCTGCCGGACCTGTGGTTCGGCGGCAATGCGATGAAACCATGCGTGCGCGATGGCCCAGTCGGTGGTGACGAAACTCGCCACCACTTCCCGCTCGGCATCGAGGACGAGGAATGCCCCGGCGGTCACCGTCGGCGCGGCGCCTGGCCGGCCGGGTATGTGCGCAGGCCCGGCCATCATCGGGTTGTCACACCGCACCGGTCCGCGCCGGGCGGCCGCGATGCCACGTCGCGGCCCGTATCCGGGTAAAAGCAGCATTCCATATTGCGCTCACAGATGATTCGGTGCGCATCGTCGACTCCTGCATCACGACGTTTTCTGGCATACGAGGACAGCCCGCCGGTCGCCGCGTGCAAAGGATTTCTCCAGAATGTGGGCAGGCAGACGGGCTGCCTGCCCACACCCGGTCACCCCGCCGGCCCGGATCGTGTCAGCAGACCGGCGGGGGACGTCAGGGGGCAGACTGCTGTTGGCCGTCACGGCGGGTGATGGTTCACGGCGGGGTGGTCGCATCTGTCGCTTCTCGTGAACACCGTCCAGGTGACCATTTCGCAGGTGGTGAGGGTGACGTACCGGGTGATCCGCTGGGTTCTGTCCTCGACCTGTAGCGGCAGCATGACGTCCCCGCGGTGTGCGGTGTCGTGGGCCCAGGCGTGGGCGTGGTCCCAGTCGGTGAAAGCGGCGAGTTGTTCGCCGACACCGTCGAGGACGGCGTAGGCGCGGATCTCCCCTCGGACGGGGGTGGTTCCCTCTGCCGTCCCCGCCATGCTGTCCGCGGTGTTCTCGCCGTCGGCGGGGTGTCCCGGCCGCGGGGCGGGATGATCGGGGCGCGGGGACGCGCACGCGGACCTCGGTATGCGCGGTCGCGCGCCAGCAGGGCCGGTCGAGAGTTCTGCCCGTGGCAGTGGGTAGCCGGCCGTGTGACGCCCATCCGGCCCCGCCTGTTGTGCGTCGTCCTCGCTGGGCGGGGTGCGACGCGGGCGGGCCTGCGCGGTGCGGACGGCGGTCAGCATGGTCGGGTTCCTCCTGGTCGGAGCGGCATGGTCGGGGAGCGCCCGGAGCCGGTCACGGACCCGACGCAGAAGGACGAGATCGTCCACGACAGGGACGGGCCGGAGCGGGCCGAGCTGCGGCTGCCGGTGCGGCAGGAGAACGGGAAGGGGAGGGTGTGCGGCGGCCAGGGCGGCGCTGTCCCGGCCGCCGCACACACCCCCGGGTGGACTATCCATGGTCATGGCGGCGGCCGGCGTTGTCCGGGAGGGGTTGCCGTGGTCGAGGGAGCCTCCCGACCAGGGCTGGTGATGCCGGGTGGTCACCGGCCCGCAGGATGATCGTCCAGGCGTCGAGGGTGTCCAGGTCCGCGGTGATGGCCGCACGGACGGCCGGCACCGGGGACAGGTGGGCGGGAGTGGGTATCAGCACCGCGCAACCCCCGGCTCGACCGACGACGTCGAGAAGGGCTGTGAGCCCGGGGCGGAGGATCCGGACGGGGACTACGTCGCGGTCGACGTAGGTCTCCGCCAACGTCAGCCCCCCAGCGTGGGCGTAGGCGCTCATCAGGTCGTGCAGCCGGCCGATCTCGTTCTCGTCGTCGTGCTCTAAGCCGAGGTATCCGTAGCAGACCCGGCCGTCCCGTCCGGCCGGGCTTCCGCCGGTCGCGGCCCGACCCGTCGTATGTCCCCGGAGGGGGTGGCGGACCAGGGCCGGCCGGGGACGGCGCCGTGCCGGTAGCCCCTCGGCGGGGCGTGGTCGGACGCGCGGTGGGCTCCAACAGTCGAGTACCTGATACATGACGGATCGTCCCTGCTGATCGTGTGGCGGCTCGGGGGCTCGCGGCGACGCCCACGCGTAGGAATCACGGCGAGTGGCGTACATCAGCGGATGCGTGACAGGCGTCAGTGTTGTCCCGCTGGCCTCAAGATGCAAGGGGAAATCTGCAAAGAGCAGAACTCTTGTGGTGGTGTGCTCCTATGGCCGGTGGCGTGGCACACTGACGGCAGACAGGAGCGGTCGCACGCAGGACGGAAGGTGGTGGCGGATGGCAGCGGTCGATACCGGGCCGGTAGGCGGCCCCACTGTGCGGCGGATGATCCTGGGCCAGCGGCTCCAGGCGCTGCGCGAGGCCGCCGGACTGTCCCACGAGCAGGCCGGCCAGAAGATCGACATATCGCCGTGGACGATCCGGCGGATGGAAAACGCCTCCGTCAAGCTGAAACTCGCCAACGTCCAGGTCCTGCTCGGTCACTACGGCGTCACCGACCCCGACGAGGTCCAGGCGTTCCTCGCCCTGGTCCGGGAGGCGAACCAGCCCGGCTGGTGGCACCGTTACACCGACGTCCTGCCCGCCTGGTTCAAGGTCTACGTCGGCCTGGAAGAAGCCGCCACGCTCATCCGTGCCTACGAACCCCAGTCCGTCCCCGGCCTGCTGCAAACCCCCGACTACGCCCGTGCGCTCACCCGCGCCGGTTTCCCGGACGCCCCCGCCAGCGAACTCGACCGGCGGGTCGAGCTACGCCTGGCCCGCCAGGCCCTGCTGACCCGCTCCGACCCGCCGCACCTGTGGGCCGTCCTCGACGAAACCGTCCTGCGCCGCCCCGTCGGCGGCCCGACGGTGATGGCCGCCCAGCTCGACCGGCTCGCCGACGCGGCCACGTTCCCGCACGTCACCATCCAGATCATGCCGTTCGCCGCCGGGGCACACCCGGCGATGTACGGGCCGTTCCACCTCTTCCGCCTGCCCGCGGAACTCCCCGACATCGTCTACGTCGAAACCATGACCGCGGCCCACTACCTCGACAAACCCGACGACATCACCCCGTACCGGCACGCCCTCGACCACCTCGCCGCCCACGCCGCACCCTCCGAGGCCACCCCCGGTCTCCTCCACGACCTCGCCAAGGAGTTCCACCCATGACCAGCATCCACAACGGCATGTCCGCGGCCGACCTCGGAGCCGACGGCTGGCAGAAACCCTGGAGCGGCCCCAACGGCGGAAGCTGCCTCGAAGCCAAGAAACTCCCCGACGGCCGCGTCGCGCTCCGCCAGTCCACCGACCCGGCCAGCCCCGCCCTCATCCTCGAAACCCACGAAATCCGCGCATTCATCAACGGCGCGAAAGCCGGCCTCGCCGACAACCTCCTCAGCTAACCTCAGGATTTTCGTGCGTCATGCCCCCGCCCGGGAAACGGCCGAACGGCTCACCCGGTACACGGGACTGTCTCAAGATCGGTCGGGTAGCCGGGGGTGAGATCCCGAGATCCCTCCGGGCCACCCGACCGATCTTGAGACAGTCCCTAGACAAGATCGGTCGTCTCTACGAAGGGACGAAGCTGCTGTATTAACTGGACTGTCTCTCGTCGGTTCCGGGTGCCTGTTGCCGTTGTGGGCGGCTCGTGCGGAAATACTTGTCTTCCTCGGTGGGGTGGTGTCGGGTCAGAGTCGGGTGATCCGGCCTGGCGGGAGCGCCTTTGTTCGGTTGGTTGGGTTGCCCTTCATCGCGCTTTCGTGGATTCCGGGCCGGCTATCTCGGTTGCCGCTGCGGGCCCAGGAAGGTCCTGGGTCGGTAGCGCGTACATTCGTGTGGGTGTGACACGACCGGGGCCCTATGCGTGTCGTCCTGTGCCGGCCGGCGCGTGGTGAGGTTGGCCGGGGTGTACGTGTGCGCTCGGTGCCGACGGTGGGTTACTCTCTGCCTCGTCAAGGTTTCTTCGTCGAGATCGGCCCTGAGTCGTCGGTGGCAGCCTCTTTATCACTGAGCTGAACGGGTGCGCGTGCGACCTGAAGTGAGTGTGCGGTGGGCGCCGTTGTGCCGTTGGCTCGTGGTGGCCTGCCGCCGTGTCCGAACGCGGTTTTCGTCTGGCGTGCTCTGTCCCGTGCGCCCTATTGCCGATGTTTCCTTTCG
>NZ_CEVIVD010000176.1:0-8930 GCF_982290655.1 Protofrankia sp. CiP1_Cm_nod3 | reverse complement strand
CTCGCGTTGTACTTCCTGGTCCGCCAGCACCTCCCGGTCGAACGGACCCAGGAGGGGATCGTCGAGCTGTGTGGGGTGGAGGTCTCGACCGGCTGGCTGCATTCGCTGCTGGCGCTGGGCGCGGACGCGGTCGCCGAGGCGGTCGACGCGATCGAACAGCGGATCGCGTCCGAGAAGGTCGTCGGGTTCGACGAGACGCCGCTGAAGGTCGGCCCGAAGGGCGAGAAGCGCTACGTGCTCTCGGCCTCCACGCTGCTGTTCACCCTGTTCGTGCTGGGCCGCCGCGACAAGGCCAGCTTCCGGGCGTTCCTGCTCGGCCGGATGCTCGGGGTTGTCGTCCACGACCGCTACGCGTTGTACGACTGTGACGAGTTCACCGGGTTCCTCCACCAGCTGTGCGTCAGTCATCTGCTGCGCGACATCGAGGACACCGTCGAGACCTACCCGGGCGAGGTGTGGCCGGTCCAGCTCCGCCAAGCGCTGCGGGGCCTGGTCCACCAGGCCAACCTCGCCCGCGCGGCCGGGCTGGCCGAGGTCCCCGCCGCGCTGCGTGACCCGCTGCTCGCGGAGTACCGCGGCGCGGTCCGCGTCGGTCTCGCCGCCGTGCCCCCGGCCGCGAAGGGCGCGAAGCAGCCGGTCGGGCGCTGCCTGCTCGAGTGCCTGCGTGACCGGCAGCCCGACGTGCTCCGGTTCGTCTTCGATCTCGACGTGTGGCCGACGAACAATGCGAGCGAGCGCGACCTACGGCCGTTCAAGACGCAGCAGAAGATCTCCGGTCGGCTCACCTCCACAGCCGCGACTGCCTGCCGCCTGCAGATCGCCAGCTACCTGTCCACCGCCCGCAAGCACGGCATGTCCGCGATGCACGCGCTGCGCCTCGCGTTCCACGGCACGCCCTGGATGCCGCCACCCGTCGCCGTGCCCGCCTGACCGAACCGCCCACCTGATCCAGCCGCGCCGACCACCGGCGCGGCCCGCCGCCATGCCCGAACCACCACCTACAGCAAGATCTTCAAACCAGCTGAATGTTTACGCCGTGACCTACAGCGATGATCCTGGCGGTGACTGCCGGAAGGATGGCCCCGCCGCATCGCGACCAGCGGTCGTCCATCGGGCGTGGGTACTGTGAGGGGAGACACGCTGGTCCCGACGGAGTCGGATAGTGAAAGGCTTCCATGGGTACGGAAACACCTGAGCTCCATTCCACTCGTCCTGTTTCTGCGCTCAAGGGCGCGGCGTTCGCCGGTTCCTCCTGGCTGCGGGTGTTACTGGGGACCGGAGTCGCCACGACGGTGATCGTTCTGGGGTTTCTGCACCGTCCCGCTCTCGGCGTCGGCGAGAACAACCTGATTCATGCTGACCGGGAGTGGTTGGCTCTCGCGGTGCTCGCCACCGCGATGATCTGGGTTGCCGGCACGGTGACGCAGCTCGGTTCGATGTCGCTACGTCCATCGCTGAGGCGGCTGTTCGCGGTACAGATCGCCGCGTCGTTCACCAACCATCTGCTTCCGGCCGGGTCTGGCGGTATCGCGGTCAACGTCCGCTTCCTGCAACGGCATGGGATGAGCAGGAGCGCGGCCCTGGGAGCAGTGGGCCTGAACTCCCTCGCGGGCATGGTGACCCATCTGATCCTGCTCGCGGCCATGATCGGGCTGGCTCCGTCCGTCCTCACCAGCGTCGGTACACAGGTACGGTGGACGACATGGCGACGGCCTGTCACCGGCGTTGTCCACCGTCCCTGGATCGGGCTCGCATTGATCGCCGTGCTGGCACTCATGCTGGTCGTGGGGACGGTGGTGAACCGGCGCCGCGCGGGAACGTGGAGGAGAACGCTCACCACGCGCCTCACCTCCGCCCGGACCCACATGATGCGTGAGCTGACAGTGCTGGCCGGGGTCGTGCGGGATCCGGCCCGTGCCGCCAAGCTCTGGCTGGGATCGTTGTCGGTACCGCTGCTGCACGCCGTGATCCTCATCGCCGTGCTGCGCGCCGTCGGCGTTCCCGCCCCGGCCGGGACCGTGGTCCTCATCTACCTGGTCGCTTCCTCGCTGTCTGTGATCGTGCCATCGCCAGGTGGTCTGGGTGCGCTTGACGTGACCCTTGCTACGGGGCTCGTCGCGGTTGGGATCTCCTCACCGGCCGCAATCGGGGTGGTCCTCGGGTACCGGCTGCTCACGGTCTGGGTGCCGTTGATGCCCGGGGCGTGCGTCTTCGCGTTCCTCGTCCGCCGTCGGATCATTTGAGCCGGTATCCGGGGGTGGGGTCTGTCCGGGTAACGACTCTGCCAAGATTCCGGTGGTGACAGGCGGTCGCCGTGCGGGCATCGTCGGTACCGTGTGATGCCAGCGTGCGGAACGGTATGCCCGCCGCTGAAAATATTTGCCCCATGACTTTCCGCCGCACGGCACCGTCTACGCCCACCACGCGACCTGGCGGGACGAGGGTATCTTCGTTCATCTCAACTACAACCTGACCGGTCTGGCCCGCGTCAAGGAGGGCCGCAAGCCCGAACCGACCGCGTGCATCATCGACACCCAGAGCGTCAAGACCTCCACCGACGTTTCCCCCTGACCAGTCAGGGCACGGACCCCGGCAAGAAGACCGTCGACCGCAAGCGGGGCATCGTCACGGACACGCTCGGCCTGCTCCTCGCCGTGGCCGTCACCGCTGCGAGCCTGTCGGACAACGCCAGGGGAACGACTCAACCCGCCGCCGGGAACCGATTGTGGGTCAGCGCCGGCCGTACGTCGTTGGTCGCGATCGCGTACATCGCAGCGGTGCGCTGCAACACATCCGGCCAGGCCATCGGTGGTGGAACCGCCCGATTGTGGGCCGCGATGGCCTCTCTCTCAGCGGGGTCGGCGGCAAGCCGCACAATTGCCTCGACCATGCCGTCCTCGCTCTCGGCGAGGATCCCCTCATCGCCGTCACGGACAAATTCGCGTATTCCGCCTTCGGCCCTGGCAACCACGGGAAGGCCCGCGCAGCGGGCCTCGAGGGCGGCGATGCCGAAGGATTCCAGGGTTGCGGGTGCGACGAACAAGTCAGCCCGCCCGAACAGGGAGCGGATCCGAGCCCGGGACAACCGGCCCGGCAGGCTTACCCACTCGGTCATGCGGTGGAGGCGAAGGTATCGCTCCAACGATCGCCGCTGCGGGCCGTCCCCGACAACCACGGCGCGCAGACGAAACGTCGGCTCCAGTGCTCTGTGCGCCCTGTGGAGCATGCGCAGCAGTTGCCGGGGCCGCTTGCGAGGCGCCAGGCGCATGACCGCGACGACGACCACCTCGTCCGGGTCACGGGGCTTCGGAGCCACCTGCCATGCCGAAACGTCGATTCCGTTTGGCAGAACGAACACCGGCGCCGTGCCGACCAGCCGTCGCAGCGGTTCGGCGGCCACGTTGCTGACGGCCGTCCACACCACTGGCCACGATGACCACCCGAAACCGGTATCGAGGATCCGGAAGGCAGGCTCCAGGTGGGAGATCAGCGAATGCATTGTCACCACGGTAGGGGCGCTGCCCGCAGCCGCTATCGTCGTGAACGCCAGGGGGGAGATCAGGCCGGCGTGTACGTGGATGACGTCGTATGCCCTGTCCCGCAGCAGCAGTCGGCTGGTTCGCAGGGCGGCCGGATGGAGCATCGAGGGAAATGCGACCGTCTCGGTCAGGCGATGCACTCGCAGTCCGCCCGTGCGCTCCTCGGCCGGCCCTGGAGTGGAAGTGATTACCTCGACGGAGTGACCGACGGCCTGCTGACGCATGGCCAGGTCGTGGATGTGCATCTCGATTCCACCGAGTCGAGGCAGATAGAAGTCCGTGACATGGGCGATTCTCACGCGAAAGCTCCCCAGGTTGGCCGAGCCAGGCACATATCGGATGTCTTTCCTGGTGCAGACTTTGTAGATGCCTTACACACTGGTCTCGTTCCACGCACACCCCGACGACGAGGCGCTGCTCACCGCGGGAACCCTGGCGCGAGCCGCTGCGGAAGGTCACAGGGTGGTCCTCGTGGTCGCCACCGCCGGTGGATCGGGCCTCGCGTCCGCCGCGATGCTGGCCGGCTGTGATCTTACCGAGCGTCGCTGGGCCGAGTTGCTGCGCTCCGCCGCGGTGCTCGGGTGCGCGCGGGTCGAGTGTCTGGGCTACGACGACTCTGGGATGACAGAAGCACCCTCCGGGGCGGAGCGGGCGTTCGCCCGGCAGGACGTCGACGAGGCCGCCGCGCGTTTGGCGGACATCCTGCGTGAGGAGCGGGCGGACGTGCTGACCATCTACGACCCGGTCGGAGGCTATGGTCATCCCGACCATGTGCAGGTGCACCACGTCGGCATGCGCGCCGCCACGATGGCGGGCACCGCCGTCGTCCTCGAGGCCACAGTGGATCGAAGCCGGTTGCAACGCGCACTGCGGATCATCCATTACCTGCCTGGTATCCCCGCGGACTTCGCTCCCGCCCGCCTCGCAGGCGCCTACACCGCCCCGGATGCGCTGACCCACCGGGTCGACGTGCGCCGCTACGTCCGACAGAAACGCGCGGCCATGGCGGCGCACGTCAGCCAGACCAGTGCCGACTCCGGCCTGCGAACGCTGACCGTGCTGCTCCGGATTCCCCGCCCGGTGTTCCGGTGGGTACTCGGTCGCGAATGGTATGTCGAGTATGGTCGGACACCCACAGAACCGCTCCTCGACAACATTTTCGCAAGCCTGGCGGACACTCCCGACCACACTATTATCGACATGACTAACAATTATGCGCATCAGAGCGAGGACGCTGTCGGAACCTGACGCTGAAGTAGCCCGGCGGATGGGTTCACCCTTCTCTGAGCACTGCTGCATAATTCCCCGGATTCGATGTGTGTGGCACTGGTGCAACGAAAGGACCGTTCCTCGACCATCTTGGCTCCCCGGCAGGTCAGAACAGGGTGAAGCGGGCATGGCAGCACAGTCCCGCCGTCATGCAGTAGAGGGCGAACGGGGTGAGGGACGGTTCTCGAAGTATCGGGCGAGGAACCGCACGGACAGGTAGGTGGCCACACCGGACAAGACTGTGCCGAACAACACTTGGGCACGGATACCGCTGCCGGGCGGGCCGGACAGATCGGGCAGTTTGAGTACGCTGGCCGCGAGGATGACCGGGATGGCAAGTAGGAAGGAGAAATAGGCCGCGTCCTCGTGGAACAGTCCGGCCATCATGGTGATTCCTGACCTGCTGACGCCCGGTGCCAGGGTGATGATCTGCGCTGATCCGACAACGAGCGCGTCAACCCGCGAAGACGGGACAACCGCTGGTCGGCGGCCACATCAGAATGCACAGCCCTGTCGGAATACGGTTCGGTCGACCGCAAGTCGGATGGGATGGCGGCGACGACGAGAAGCCATCCGAGCTTTTGGCCCAGCGTGTCCACTTCACAGTCCCGCAACGAGGTCACCGGGCCCCTGGCAATGCAGATCCAGCCCCGCTGGAAATAGATGATCAAAGCTACGGCGGTGGCGACGTGAAGGCTCACGATGAACGCCAGGTAGGGCGATTTGGGGGCGGACACGTTGAGGTCCCGCGCCCAGCCGCCGCCGATGACCGCCGGGATGAGGACGCTGTGGCCGAGGCTGGACACGGGGAACAGCTCTGTGATGCCCTGTAGAAAGCCGATGACACCGGCCTCGAAGAAACAGAGATGCGGCATGGACTCACTTTCGAAAGGATGCGACCGATGGGCCGGCTCGGGGCTCGGTAACACCTGACGCATGTGTCAGAACCGCACACTGGCACCCCGATCATGTGAATACCATGTGTAGAAGATGTAAGGTCGAAAAATGTAGTGTGTCGGCGGCTGATCACCCGTTCCCGACCTGGACGTGTCGCCGAAATCCCGACCGCCGCCTCGGGTGAGATTTTCAATAAACGCCCCAGGGAGGATTCGCGGCCCAGTACCGATTTTTGGACGTGCACGGCGGCCAGTTGGGAACCGGCTGCGGCGCAGGCGTCCAGATTCTCTCGGCCTCCGAGCGCGCAAAAAACCGCGATCGCTCGACAGCAACCATGCTGTTGTGGAGATGAAGGTAGGCCCTTCTGTATCGGCATGCAGGTGCTGGTGTCAAACCGCCACGAGTTGCTGTGGTGAATGAGCCATGGTGGTGAACGTCCGCGGAAAAGCCGTCGTGAGAGGCGGCAGGTATGAGCCAAGAAGGCGAACGAGAGTGAACCATCGATGACGTGTCGTTAAGCCAGGTGGCATCAAAACCAGGGCCTTAATGCTGCCCGGGATAAGTCAGAGGGAAAGCTGCCTACTGCTCCGGCGATGCCCGGCATGAAGATGGCGCAAGCTTGGCTTGGGCTCTGCAACGGAACAGGAGAACTCCTTGGCACGACATGGGTCCAGCGGATTGGAGCGGGAACCCACCGGGAGACCGGCAAGCGGCTAATCCGCGAGTCGCGGAGTACCAGGTGCAGGCCAGGAGGGCGGAGTGGGGCGGGACGCCAGCAACCCCGGCGCGACGTGGCACGATCTCGCAGGTGACCAGCACACCCGCCGCGACGCAGCACCTGCACGACCTCGCGCGGCTGCGCCGCGTCCGCGACCGGATCGACCGGGAATACGCGCAGCCGCTGGACGTCGAGGCGCTCGCCCGCGGCGCGCACATGTCGGCCGGGCACCTCAGCCGCGAGTTCCGGCGCGCCTACGGCGAGTCGCCATACGGCTACCTCATGACGCGGCGCATCGAACGCGCGATGGCGCTGCTGCGTCGTGGCGACCTCAGCGTCACCGAGGTCTGTTTCGCGGTCGGCTCCTCGTCGCTGGGCACCTTCAGCAGTCGCTTCACCGAGCTGGTCGGTATGCCGCCCAGCACCTACCGGCGCCATGCGACGCGCGCGACGGCGGGGATGCCGCCGTGCGTGGCGAAACAGGTGACCAGACCGATCAGGAATCGAGAAGCGCGGGTCACGGAGCCGCAGCTAGCGTGACCGCCATGGACATCACGATTCACGGGACCTTCCTCCCGCACGACGACCCGGACGCATCCCTGGCCTTCTATCGCGACACCCTCGGCTTCGAGGTCCGCAACGACGTCGGATACGGCGGGATGCACTGGATCACGGTCGGCCCTGCCGACCAGCCCGGCACGTCCATCGTCCTGGAGCCGCCGGCCGCCGACCCCGGCATCACCGACGACGAGCGCCGCACCATCCTCGAGATGATGGCCAAGGGCAGCTACGCCCGCATCACCCTGGCCACCGCCGACCTCGACGGCACCTTCGCACGGCTGCAGGCCAGCGACGCCGAGGTCGTCCAGGAGCCGACCGCGCAGCCGTACGGCGTTCGCGACTGCGCCGTCCGCGATCCCGCGGGCAACCTCATCCGCATCAACGAGCTCCGCTGAGTCGTCCGGCGATCGCAGCCATGACCTGCACAGACGGCACCGCGAAGGAGCCCGCGCACGACGCCGGTGCCGGCCGCCTGGTGGCCACCGGCACCGACCTCGACGGCGACGTCCCCGAGCTGCTTCAGGACCGATGAGGCCGCCCCCCCCGCTCCCGCGCTCAGCGTCGTCGCGACACCGATCGTCGGCTCACCCACGACATCGATGTCTAGGTGGCCAGTGCCTCGGCGGACGGTGCGCCGTACCTGGTGTCGCTGTCCTTCGGCTGGGACGGCGAGGCGCTGCTGATGGCCACGCCGACGGACATCCCGACCGGCAGAAACCTGGCCGCCACCCGGGCCGTCCGGCTGGGGCTGGGCCACACCGCGACGTGTCCATGATCGAGGGCAAAGTCGAGGTCCTCGAGATCGACGCGCTGCCGCAGGAGCGGGGTGACCGGTTCATCGCGCGCACCGGCTTCGACCCGCGTGCGCTGGCCACCCCGTACCGCTGGTTCCGTATCTCCCCGCGCCGCATCCAGGCTTGGCGCGAGGTGAACGAGCTGTCCGACCGCGAGAGCTGATGCGCGACGGCCGTTGTTGGTCCGACGCCTCGGCGGGCGCGCCGCGTGGCCGGGGCCCGGAGGCTCCACGGGCCGAAGCGAAGGAGAACCAGACGTACTGCTCGAAGCTGGTCAGATCGAGCCAGGCGACACGACGGAGACCGCGAAGGCGGCCCCGCCTAACAGATGGAGACACGATGATCATGGCCACGAGGACGGACCCGCAGTCGCCTGCGCTGCACGTTGCCGACAGCCACGATCTGCTCCGCGTGCAGGGCGCGCGCGAGAACAACCTCAAGGACGTCAGCGTCGAGATCCCGAAGCGCCGGCTGACGGTGTTCACCGGCGTCTCCGGCTCGGGCAAGAGCTCGCTGGTGTTCGGCACGATCGCCGCCGAGTCGCAGCGGCTGATCAACGAGACTTACAGCGCCTTCGTGCAGGGCTTCATGCCGACGCTGGTGCGGCCCGAGGTCGACGTACTCGAAGGGCTGACGACCGCGATCATCGTCGACCAGCAGCGGATGGGTGCCAACGCCCGCTCCACCGTCGGCACCGCCACCGACGCCAACGCGATGCTGCGCATCCTCTTCAGCCGGCTCGGGCAGCCGCACATCGGCTCACCCAACACGTTCTCCTTCAACGTCCCCTCGGTCCGCGCGAGCGGGGCGATCACGATCGAACGCGGCGCCGGCAAGACCGTGAGACAGACCTTCACCCGCACCGGCGGCATGTGCCCGCGCTGCGAAGGCCGGGGCACGGTCTCCGATATCGACCTCACCCAGCTCTTCGACGACTCCAAGTCGCTCGCGGAGGGCGCGATCACCATCCCCGGCTACAAGGCGGACGGCTGGTGGACAGTGGGGATCTTCACCGAGTCGGGCTTCCTCGACCCGGACAAGCCGATCCGCAAGTACACCAAGACCGAGCTCCACGACTTCCTCTACAAGGAGCCGGTCAAGGTGAAGATCAAGGGCGTCAACCTCACCTACGAGGGCCTGGTCCCCAAGGTG
>NZ_CEVIVD010000175.1:5377-9267 GCF_982290655.1 Protofrankia sp. CiP1_Cm_nod3 | reverse complement strand
AGCTGGTCGCCGCCATCCCGGACGCCGGCCTGACCCTTATCCCGGACGGCCTGCTCCCCCCTCCGGCCCCCCGTCCGGGCGCCGGCCCCGGCGAGGCCGGCCCCCGCGAGGCCGTGGCCGGCCGTCGGGAGGCCCTTGCCGCGGTCCTGGAACGCAACGCCGAAGCCCGCTTTCCCACCGAGTACGTCACCTCCCGGCTGGCCGGCCGGTCACCGGCGCTGGGCCGGTTCGTCGCGGCGAACACCGGCACGTTCGACGTGCTCACCTCACCGCTGCACACCCTCGTCTACGAGGAGGACACCCGGGCCGAGGTGCTCGCCGCGCTGCGTCCCGTCCAGCGTCTGGCGCGGCTGGGCGCGCGGTTCGGCGAGGGTGAGGCCCTCGCCGGGCTGGGCCTGGACTCCGCGTCCGCGATCGCCGGCCTGTCACCGGAGGAGTTCACCATCCGGGCCGCCGGGGCGCCTGGCGGGATTGGTGACCGGGCCCGGGCGCTGCGCCTGCACGCCCGCGCCGGGCACGTGACCGCCGCCGCGTTCCACCTGGTCACGACATGGCTCGGACGTGCCGACCGGTTCGGCGAGGCGCTGCTGGTCGGGGACGCCGGGACGGCCCCCACGGATGAGATCGCCGACTACGCGGAGATCTTCGGCGGGACGAACCTGTGCGCCTGCGAGGACTGCCGGTCGGTGTTCTCCCCGGCCGCCTACCTCGTCGACCTGCTCGGCTATCTCGGCGCCCGGCGCGCCGGCGGCGGCACCTTCCTGTCGGCGCTGCTGGCGAAGCGGCCCGATCTGGTCCACATCGCGCTCACCTGCGACAACACGATCACCGAGATCCCCCAGCTCGATCTTGCGCTGGAGCTGCTCGAACGCGCCGTCACCGCGCCCGCCGCGCTGTGGGAGCGGCGGGCCGAGCTGACGAAGACCGTGCCGTTCGCCGTCACGGCCGGGCTGGTGGCCGAGCTCGCCGCCGCCGGCGTGACCCTCGGCCCGGCCGCGACGCTCCACCGGACGCCGGACGATCCCACCGCCCACTACGCGGTCACCGACACCACGGTGATCCGTTTCGACACCGCCGACCCGGCGCATGACATCGCCGCCACCTACCCGCAGACGGCGAAACACGCCCGCTCCACCCGGCTGGAGATCCAGCACCGGGTCGACGACGCCTACCGCCGGCTGGCCGAGACGCTGTACCCGTGGACGCTGCCGTTCGACCTCGCCACCGAGACGATGCGGGCCGCGCTGGACGCCCTGACCATCGACCTCGGGGACTTCCTCGCCACGTTCAGCCCACCGGCCGCCGCGGGCGCCGCCGCCGGCCCGGACGGAGCAGGCGGCCCGGACGGAGCAGGCGGGGCAGACAGGCCGGACGGGCCGGACGGGCCGGACGGAGCAGGCGACGTGGGCGGGCCGGGCGGAGCAGGCGGGCTGCCCGGGGCAGCCGAACCGGGCGGGCCGGGCGCGGCGGCGCCGGAGGCGGTCAGCGCCGCGCGGCTGGGAATCACCGTCCGCCGGCTGCGCCAGCTCGCCGGCGCCGGCCCGGCCGATCCGGCGGCGACGGCGTCCGCCCTGTGGGGTGAGCCGGCCGCGGCCGGGCCCGGCTGGTTCAACGCCCTGGCCGCCGACGTCCCGGCGCTGCTGCGCCGCACCGGCCTGTCCTACGCCGAGCTGACGCAGGTGGTGGCACTGCCCCTCGTCCAGCAGCTCTCCCCGGGCCTGACGATCGGGCCGCGGGACGCCGGTGCCGGGGGCGGGGGCGGGGCCGGCGTGACGGGCGGCCGCGAGTGCGATATCACCGAGCTGGCGCTGCTCAACCTGAGCGCCACTGCCCACGACGACACCCTGCTGCGGATTCAGCAGGTGGTCACCCTGTACCGGTCGACCGGCTGGCCGCTGCCCACGGTCGCCGCCGCCGTCGAGCTCACCACCGGCGGCACCGGTGCGCTGACCGCCGGCGCCCTGGCGCGGCTGGGGAGGATCGCCGCCGTGAGCCGGCGCGCGGAACTGGACGTCACGGCGGTACTCGCCGCGGTGGCGGCCGGTGGGAGCGGTCCGCTGCCACCGAGCCTGGCCGCCGTCTGCGCCGCCCGCCACCGGGCCCGGTTCACCGGCCCCGGCAGCCCGGCGGTGTCCGCCGCCGGCCGCCGGGACCCGCTCGCGCCGCTGGCCGACCCGGCTGTGGGCGGCCCGGCGAGTGGGCCGGCGAATGGCCCGGCCGGGGGCGGCCCGGCGGGCTGGCCGCTGGCGTCGCTGCTGGATCCGGCCCTCGACCCGTTCGACCCGGCGCTGCGGCCGATCCTGCGCACCGCCCTCGGCACCGACGACGTCGACGCGCTCCGGCCGCTGGACGCCGGCACCGGCTTCGCCGCCTTCGCCAGGCTCGACGCAGCGGCGGCGGTGGCCCACGCCGCCCGGATCCGCCTGCCCGACCTGGCGGTGCTCGTCGGGCTCGGCGCGGTCGAGGCGCCTTTCGGCTCACTCGGCGCGCTGGAACGCACCCTGGACCGGCTGGACTGGCTGCGCCATGCCGGTGTCGACGCGGACCGGCTGGCCTACGCCGTCGACGGCGGGCGCCCGAGCTTCGCCGCGGCGGCGGGGAAGCAGCCGGCGGGCCGCCCGGTCGACGACCGGCCGATCGCCGTCGCCGCCGCGGCGCTGGCCGCCGCCCGCGCCGCCACCGTGCCGTTCACCCTGCCGGACGGTCCGGACGAGGTGCGCCGCCCGGCCGCGGTGGCCGCGCTGCGGGCGGAGCTCAGCGCGCTCGGCTGGCCGCCCGCGCGGGTCGACACGCTGGTCGCGACGATCGACCGGGCCGCGTCCGGCCCCGCGTCCGGCCCCGCTGTCCCGGTTCCCGAGGACGCCGCGTTCATCCCGACGCCGACGATCGTCGAGCTGCCGCTGGCCGTGACGGGCCCGCTGAGCGTCCCCGCCGCCCTGGCCGGCCGGGTGAGCCACGACCCGGTCACCGGATGGCTGCGGCTGGCCGACGCTCTCACCCCGCTCGAACGCCGGCTGCTCGCCGACGCCAACCCGGGGCAGCGGGCCGCCGTCGACGCCGCTCTGAACGCCGCTGCCGGTACTGACGCCGCTCTCGGCACGGCTGTCGGCCCGCTGCCGGGGCCGGCGCCGGCCGGCGTCCCGCTGCTGACCGGCCTGGGCACCGCCGAGGTGGCGGCTGGGGTGAACAACGCGCGGGCGTTGCGCGCCCGGACCCTCACCATCGTGGCGGTGGCCGAGCTGATGACCACGTCGGTGGAGTTCACCGGCCACCTGCTGGCCGGCCTGGCCGTGCCGGTGCCGGCACCGGCCGGCACCGCTGCCGGCGGCGCGGCTGGTGCCGGCGGCGCGGCTGGTGCCGGCGTGGACGCTGGTGGTATCGCTGCCGGCGGTGCGGGTGGTGGTGGGGCGGGCGATGTCGTGTCGGTGCCGCTGCTGGACGTGGTGAGCGCGGGCTGGCAGGCGCTGCCCGCCGCCGACCGGGACCGGCAGGTGGACCGGATCCTGCGTGTCCTGCACCGGATCGGCACGGTGGCCGCCCGGCTGGGCCCCGACCCACGCAACGCCTGGTGGTTCACGAAACGGCCGGCGGGGGTGTTCGGTTTCGCCGACCTGGTGGCCCGCGAGTTCCCGGCCCCGTCCCCAGCGACCGGCGGACCGGCCGCGGCCGAGGCGGCCCAGCTCGCGGCCGTGGTGGTGGACGCCTGCCACGCGCTTGTGATCGCCGACCGTTTCGGCGGCCCGGTCGGGGTGTGCCCGGCCATCCTGGACGCCACCGCGGACGCCGCGGCGCGCGTCTCCTCCCCACCCGTCCTGGTGGCCGCCTCGCCGGTGACACTGACGGACCGGCTGACCCGGCTGTTCAACCGCCCCGCTGACACCGCCGCTGTC
>NZ_CEVIVD010000175.1:0-5044 GCF_982290655.1 Protofrankia sp. CiP1_Cm_nod3 | reverse complement strand
GGCGCGGCCGGCGCGGCCGACGCCGCCGGCGGCAACGTCCTCACCCTTGACGTCCTGGCGGCAGGCGCGCGCCAGCTCGCCCTGGCCGCGGCCGTCGGCGCGACCGTGGCCGAGTGCCGAACGTGGGCCACCGCCACGGACCTCACCGCCGCGGAGCCCGCGGCAGGGGGACCCGCCCCCGCAGACCCTGCGGCCGGGGGCCTGGCCGCCGCGGACGCCGTGCTCGCCCGGGTCGAGTCCCGGTTCGCCGCCGACCAGTGGGCGAGCACCGGCGCGTCGATCCTCGACGGCCTGCGGGCCCGGCGGCGCGACGCCCTCGTCTCCTTCCTGGTGCACCGTGACCGGCTGGACGGTGCCGACGCGCTGTCGGCCCGCCTGCTCGTCGACGTCCTCATCGGCCCCCAGGAGATCACCACCCGTATCCGGCAGGCCCTCAACTCGGTGCAGATGTTCGTGCAGCGCTGTGAGCTGGGCCGGGAGGGCCCGGGGATGCGGCCGGACGCGAAGGCGGACGAGGGCTGGTCACAGTGGGTATGGATGGGCCGCTACCGGGTGTGGGAGGCCCAACGCCGGATCTTCACGCACACCGAGAACTACGCGGACCCGGCCGCCCGGATCGGCAGGTCGTCGTTCTTCGCCGAGCTGGAGTCGGACCTGTTGCAGTCCGGCCTCACCGACGACGCCGCCGAGGAGGCGTTCCGCGCCTACCTGGACAAACTGGAGAAGATCGCCCGCCCGCAGGTGCTCGGCTTCCACCGGGAGCGGGTCGCCTCGACCGCCCTCGGGGTGCAGCGGGACGTGCTGCACGTGGTCGCCCGCTCCGGTACCGCTCCGTACACGTACTACTACCGCACCCTGGACGACGGGGCGTGGTCGCCGTGGGAGGTCATCCCGGTCGACATCGGCTACGACCAGGTCGTCCCGGTGGTGTGGAACCGCCGGCTGCTGCTGTTCTGGCCGGTGGTGACGCCGGACCCGGACGTCCCGTCGTCCGGCGGCGGCCAGACCGGGCCGCGCAGGCTGACGGAGGTGCAGGTCACGCCCCAGCCGCCGCCGTCGGCCCGCGTCCTGCTGGCCTGGACGGAACGCCGCCACGGCAAGTGGCTGCCCAAACAGCTCAGTGACGCGGCGGACGGCGCCTACGTCACCGTCGGCCGGGCCACCGGCCTGGTGGGGCTGCGCCTGGGCAGTGTGACGCCCGCCGAGCTCGTCATCGCGGTGACGACCCCGCCGCCGGCGCTGCTGTCGTATTCGGAGGTGCCGGTCGGCCGGTTCCGGCTGCGGCCGGCCGGTCTGACGGCCGAGGCGGTGACGGGCACGCAGCCCCTCACCCACAACCCGCCCGGCATGGTGTACCGGCGCGGCCGGGTCGTCGGCGCGTCGCTCGTGGTCGGCTCCGCCCCGTCCTCGTCCTACACGCTGCTGGCTCCGGGTAGGCGACTGAACGTGACCGTCGAGTCCGCCAGCTGGGGGCTCGACGTCGGCTCCGACCTGTTCGTCGCCGACGCCGACCGGACGTTCTTCGCCGCCGGCGGCCGGATGAGCCCGCTCGCGGTCCCGAAGGACTGGGCACTGCGCGGCGCCGGTGTCGTGCTGCCCGCGCAGTACCACGCGCTCCGGCCCGGTGAGGCCGAGGAGCTGGGCGGCATACGTCCCGGTGACGACAGGCTGGCCGCCCTGCGGGCCGTGCTGGGTGACGCAGCGGTCGACGCGCTGCCTGTCCCGCTGTATCCCGCTGCCGGGACGCAGGAGCTCCAGGCATCGTCGTCCGCGCCGGGGCTGCCCGCCGCGGGGCAGGTGCCGTCCCTGCCGGACGTGTCGTCGCTGCTGGACGCGTCGTCGCTGCTGGACGTGTCGTCGCTGCTGGACGTGTCGTCGCTGCTGGCAGGCCCGACAGTGACGGTTACGGTGACGAACCGGATGCTTACCGCCACGCCGACAGGACTGCAACCGCTCGTCCTGCCACCGACCGTTGTTCCTCAGGCGTCCAGCGTCATGTCGGCCCCGGGGCCGGGCTCGGCCATGAGCCTGGCGTCACGGTTCGCCGTCTCCGACATCGTCACGAGCGGGGTGTTCGGCACCATCGGCAAGCTGTCGCTGCCGTCGGTCACCGTCGGTGCCTTCTACCACCCCTTCCTGCCCACGCTGATCCAGGCGCTGGCGGTCGGCGGCGTCGAGGGGATGCTGGCCCGCAGCCTCCAGGTGGCCCCCTGGAACTTCCAGCCGTGGCCGGACACCGGGCGGCGGTTCGACTTCAGGACGGCCTACAACCCGTCACCGCTGTACGTGCGACAGCCGCATCCGGCCGAGGACCTCGACTTCTCCCCCGCCGGCGCCTACAGCTCGTACAACTGGGACCTGTTCTTCCACGCCGTTCGTCTGGTGGCGGCGCGGCTGCGGTCCAACGGCCAGTTCGACGCGGGGCTGCGCTGGCTACGGACGATCTTCGACCCGTCCTGCGCGGCCATGGTGCCCGGAGACGCCCCGGACCCGGTCCGCTCGCGGTGGCAGACCCGGCCCTTCTACGAACGCGCCCGCGCCGACTACCGCCAGCAGCGGATCGAGTCGCTGCTGGCGAACACCGCCGACCCCGCCTTCCAGCTCCAGGTCGCCCGCTGGCGGGAGCATCCCTTCGACCCGCACGCGGTGGCGTCGCTGCGGACCGTCGCCTACCAGAAGGCCGTGTTCATGGACTACCTCGACCTTCTCCTCGACGCCGGCGACCGCCACTTCGCCGCGGGCACCAGCGAGGAACTGAACCTCGCCTACGGCTACTACGCCTACGCCCAGGACATGCTCGGCCCGGCCCAGCCGCAGCTGCCACCGCACGACGCGCCCCCCGCGCACACCTACCGCACTCTCGGCGCGACGTTCGGCGGCTTCTCCAACGCCCTCGTCGCCGCCGAACACCTCGTCACCGTGCCCGACGGCGTCCGGGAGGCCGGCCCGCCGGTCCCGGCGACGGTCCTCTCCCTGGCGACCGTGCCCTACTTCTGTGTCCCCCGCAACGACCGGCTCGCCGGCTACTGGGACATCGTCGACGACCGGCTGCACAAGCTGCGCAACAGCCTCGACCTACAGGGCAACCCGCGGGTCACCGACCTGTGGGGACGCCAGCTCGACCCGGCCCGGATCGCCCGGCTGCTCGCCGCCGGCATGTCCCTGGACGAGGCGCTCGCGGAACTGTCCGCGCCGCCGCCGCGGCACCGGTTCCACACCCTGCTCGCCCGCGCCCTCGACCTGGCCCAGGAAGCCCGCCAGCTCGGCCAGGCCCTGCTCACCGCGCTGGAGAAACGCGACGCCGAACAGCTCGCCGTCCTGCGGGCGACCCACGAGACCCAGCTCCTCGAGCGTATGACCGCGATACGTGACCAGCATCTGAAGGCCGCGCAGCTCGACGAGGACGCCGCGGCCGCGGCCCATCACGCGGCCGGCCTCCGCCACCGGCACTACCTCGCGCTGCTGGCGGAATGGGAGCGGGACCAGGGCCCGGCCAGCGACAACCAGAAACAGCTCGACAAGATCACAAGCGCGACCGACTGGAACATCGTCTCCACGTCGATCCAGGCCACGACATCGCTGCTGAACGCCATCCCGCAGGCCAAGTTCGGCCCGTGGATCTTCGGCGCCGAGCACGGCGGCCAGCAGCTGGCCGCCGTCGTCAACACCGCCGCGGTCCTGGCGCAGATCAAGGCGTCGATCGACCACTCCGAGGGGACGAAAGCCGGCCTGCGGGCCGATCACGAATGGCGCCGGCAGGACTGGGAGTTCCAGCGCGACCTGGCCGCGGCCGACATGGACCACCTGTTCACGCTCGCCGGGGCCGCCGCCGTCCGCAAGGCCGCCGCGCAGCGGGAACACGACAACAGCGTCGAGCAGCTGACCGAGAGCCGCGCCGTCCTCGACCTGATGACCTCGAAGTTCACCAGCGCCGACCTGTTCTCCTGGCAGGCCCGCGAACTGACCGCGATGTACCGGGAGCTGTACAACCTGGCGTTCCGGCTCGCCCGGCAGGCCGAACGCGCCTGGCAGCAGGAGCTCTACCGCTACGACCGGACGTTCGTCAGAGCCGGCGTGTGGGACAGCGAACGCAAGGGCCTGCTCGCCGCCGACCGGCTCGTCGCCGACCTGAGGACGATGGACGCCGCCTGCCTCGACCACGACGACCGCCTGCACGAGGTCACCAGGCCGGTGTCGCTGCGGCTGCTCGACCCGGCGGCGCTGGCCGACCTCGTCACCCACGGCACCGCCACCTTCGTCCTGCCGGAATGGCTGTTCGACCTCGACTTCCCCGGGCACTACCAGCGCCGGATCAGGACCGTCGCGCTGACGATCCCGTGCATCACCGGCCCCTACACGTCGGTCAACGCCCGGCTCACCCTCGACGCCGACCGGATCCGGCGCTCCGCCGACCCGGCGTCCGGCGCGAACGGCGACGCCTACGCCCCCACCGGCGACGACGACAACCGCTTCGAGCCCAGCGGCCGGGCCGGCGGCTCCATCGTCACCAGCCACGGGCAGAACGACCAGGGCCTGTTCGACGGCGGCCAGAACGACGACCGCCTGCTGCCGTTCGAGAACGCCGGGCTGATCAGCCGCTGGACCCTGCGGCTGCCGAAGGACTCCAACAGCTTCGACACCTCGACCGTCTCCGACGTGATCATGACGATCCGCTACACCGCCCGCTACGACGACCGGCTCGCCAGGGCCGCCCGCGAGCACGTCGACACCCTGCTGGCCCGCCCGCCGGCCGCCGACACCGCCGCCGCGGCGGCGCGGCCGGCCCCGCGCCTGCTCGCCGCCCCCGACCTGCTCCACCTCGTCGACCTGCGCGCCGAACACGCCGACACCTGGGCCCGCAACAGGTCGACCCCCACCCCGTTCATCCTCGACGTCTCCCGCGACCGGCTGCCCTACGCCCTGCGCCGCAGCACCCTGAAACTGGCGAAGATCCTCGTCTGGACCGACGCCACCACTCCCGTCACGATCACCATCGCGGACGGAGCCCCCGCCACCCAGACCGCCGGCCCAGCCGCCCCTGCAC
>NZ_CEVIVD010000174.1:3600-9888 GCF_982290655.1 Protofrankia sp. CiP1_Cm_nod3 | reverse complement strand
CCCGCGCCCTGACCCTCGTTCATCCCTGCGACGCTACCGCCCACGCGCACGCCGCACCCGCGGTCGAACCCGACCGAACCCGTAGGTGACAACCGTCGTACCCACAACGTTTTTCACCTACAGCCGCGGAAGCCGTAGGTGAAAAAGGCTACCGTGACAACGGTTTCCACCTACGGCTCCCGCCATGACCGGCGTCGACGGCTTCCAGCCATCAGGTTCCAGACGTCGGCTTCCAGCCATCAGGTTCCAGGGGCAACCGCATCAGCAATCCACAGCATTGGTTCGGTCAGCGGCTAATTATGATCCACATACAAGGCAGGCGGTATCGCTCGACTACCACGGAGCGCCTCGACCGGTCACAGGATCGGAGGAAGAAGGGCTCAGTGGATGCCGCATTCGGTTTTGGTTGAGCCGGTCCAGCGGCCGGCGCGGCCCTGGCCGCGTTCGGTGCACGGCCAGCAGCCGACCGAGTCGTAACCGTCGGAGAGCAACGGGTTGACGATGACGCCGTGCTCCTGGACGTAGCGCTCGACGTCCTCGTCCGTCCAGGCCGCCAGCGGGTGGATCTTCACTTTGCCGCGGCGTTCGTCCCAGCCCACGGCCGGCAGGTTCTTACGGCCGGCGCTCTCGGCCCGGCGCGAGCCCGCCGCCCACGCCTGGTAGGGGGCGAGCGCCCGGTCCAGCGGCACGACCTTGCGCATGCGGCAGCACTGGTCCGGGTCGCGCTCGAACAGCCTCGGCCCGTGCACGGCGTCCTGACCGGCCACGGTGAGCTGCGGAGCGACGCTGATCAGCGGCAGGTCGTAACGGTGCCGGACCGCGTCCCGGGTGCCGATCGTCTCGGCGAAGTGGTAGCCGGTGTCGATGAACACCACCGGAACGTCCAGCCGGATCCGGGAGAGCATGTCGACGAGCACCGCTTCGGCCATGGACGCGGCGACGACAAGCCCGCTGCCGAACTGCTCCACCGCCCAGCCCAGGATCTCCTCGGCCGGCGCGCCCTCCAGTTCGTCACCGGCGCGTAGGGCCCGGGCCCGCAACGTGGCGTTCATCAACGTCTCTCCTCCACTGCCACGGCCGCCGCCGCGGCTGCTTGTTCCCCCCGCGTAGCTGCGTCTTCTCCCCGCGCAGAGGACTGGACGGTACCGGCAGCAATGCCGGCGGAAAGCGGTGGCACCGCGACCGCGAGCGCGGTCATGCTGAGCCGGAACGCCCGCCGGCAGCTTCCGCACGACCACTGGCCGTGGCCGGAACCGGCGGCGGCGTCCCCGGCCGTCTCGGGCGGCAGGTAGGGGACGAGGTCCTCCTCGCCGCAGTACGGGCAGTAGAACGGGACCGAGTGCGCGCCGGCCATCAGCCGCCGCCGTGGCGCTCGCCCGGCGCGTCCACGCCCGCCGCCGAAGCGGCCCCGCCGGCCGCGCCGGCACCGGCTCGTACGGACGCGACGAAGAGCGCGGACTCGTCCACCCGTTCCACCCAGTCCGCGAAGGACTCGCCCTCGCCGCGGCCCGCGGAGTAGGCTCGCAGCAGGCCGTCGACGTAGTCGACGACCCCGGCGGAGGTGACCTTCAGCCCCCGGGGCTTCCGGCCGAGCCGCGACCGGGTGCCGAGATGACCGCCAAGGTGGATCTGGAACCCCTCGACGAGCTCCCCGGAGGCGTCCGGCACCAGGGAGCCCTTGAGCCCGATGTCGGCGACCTGGAAACGCGCGCACGCGTTGGGGCATCCGTTGACGTGGATGCCGATCGGCTCGTCGAAGTCCGGCAGGCGGCGCTCGAGCTCGTCGATCAGCGAACCGGCCTTCCCCTTGGTCTCGACGATGGCGAGCTTGCAGAACTCGATACCGGTGCAGGCCATGGTGCCGCGCCGGAACACGCTCGGCCGCACGACCAGGTCGAGTGCGGTGAGCTCGGCCTCCAGCTCGTCGGCCCGGGCCGGATCGACGTCGAGGATGACCAGCTTCTGCGTGGTCGTCGCCCGGATGCGGCCGGCGGCGAAACGGTCGGAGAGGTCCGCGACCGCGGCCAGTGTGGTGCCGGTCAGCCGCCCGGCGCGGGGTGCGAAGCCGACCGCGAACCGGCCGTCGCGCTGCCGGTGGACGCCGATGTGGTCGCGTCCCTCGTTACGCGGCGGCGCCGGCGGCGGGCCGTCGGGCAGCGCCGCGGTCAGATACTCCTTCTCCAGGGTGGCGCGGACCCACTCGGGGCCCATGTCGGCGACCAGGAACTTCAGCCGGGCCCGGGTGCGCATCCGCCGGTAGCCGTAGTCCCGGAACAGGCTGGCCACAGCGTGCCAGACCTCGGCGACCCGCTCGGGAGCCACGAAGGTGCCGAGCCTGACCCCCAGCTTCGGGTTGGTCGACAGGCCGCCGCCGACCCACAGGTCGTAGCCGGCACCGAGCTCGGGGTGGACGACCCCGACGAACGCGATGTCGTTGATCTCGTGCAGCGTGCAGTGGTCGGCGCAGCCGGAGATGGCGCTTTTGAACTTGCGCGGCAGGTTGCTCAGGGACTCGTCGCCCACGTACCGCCGGACGGTCTCCTCGATCGCCGGGGTGGCGTCGATGACCTCGTCGCCGTCGACGCCGGCCAGCGGGCAGCCGAGAATGACGCGGGGGGTGTCACCGCACGCCTCGGCCGTCGTCATCCCGGCGCCCTCCAGCGCCGCCCAGATCGCCGGCACGTCCTCGATGCGGATCCAGTGCAGCTGGATGTTCTGCCGGTCGGTGACGTCGGCGACGTCCCGCCCGTAGCGGGTGGAGATCCCGGCGATGACGCGGAGCTGGTCGCTGGTCAGCCGGCCGCCGTCGAGGCGGATGCGCTGCATGAAGAACGGCGCGTCGAGATCCTCGGGCTCCAGGACGGCCGTCTTGCCGCCGTCGATGCCCTCCCTGCGCTGGGTGTACAGCCCCCACCAGCGGAACCGCCCCCGAAGGTCCTGCGGGTCGATGCCGGCGAAGCCCGTGTAGGGGTAGCGGTTGAGGATCCGGTCCCGGACGGCCAGGCCATCCTGGTCCTTCTTCATCCGCTCGTTGGGGTTGAGGGGCTCCAGGTGGCCGAGCGCCCACTGGCCCTGCCCCTTCGGACGGGACGGGCGCGCGGAACGGGAACGTGCGGGGGTCGTCATCGAATCTCTCGCAACCGTGTGCGGGTGCGCCGACAACAGGCCGACAACATCAACATGTCGACAGGATGCGGTGGCGCGGCGGAAAGGTCAGCGGCGGAAAGGTCAGATGTGGCGCGGACAGACCGCGCTGGCGACCCTGAGCAGGTCGACATGCAGGCGCGCGACCAGCCCGAAGTCGACCAGGGCCGCGGAGTCCGCCGAGGCGCGGCCGGCGGATGTGAAGCCGGCCCACGCGGGACCCGAGCCGAAACCCGTCATGCCTGAACCGGTCAGACGGAGATCCGGGCGCGCGGTCACGGGCCCATGCTTTCACATCGGACGCCCGTAAGACAGCGAATGCACCCAGCAGCAGGATAAAATTACGGAGCGTTCAAAATTTGGATGGATGACGGCCGGCGGACCCGTCCCGATTTCATTGTTCAGTGGACCGGTGGATAAACAGGCCAACGGCAATAAACAGATCGACCGGCCGGACGGGTCGCGGCCGGACGGTGATGCCGATGGCCCGGCGCGGGAACGCCACCTGGGCACCGACGGCGGGCCTCACCCTACGACCTCACGCGAGCCGCGGCCGAGCCTCACGCAAGCCGCGGCCAGGCCACGCTCCGGCGCGGGACCGGCCAGCCGGCTCGGCACGGGAGCGCCGTCTGACAGCGACAGCGGGCCTCGTGCGAGCCGCGGCCGGTCGACGGCCCGATGCGGGACCGGTCAGCCCGGCCGCCCGCTGGGCCGAGGGCGCACCCTGGGCCGGGGGCGCGTTCTGGGCCGGCTCGGGCCGGCTCCCGGGCCGGTCGATGGTTCAGCTCTGGGCCGGCCGGCTCGCGACGGTCCGGACCGGAGCGCGTCCGCACACGTCCCGCAGGCGGTCGACCAGGCTGTCAACGGCGAGCCCCTTCTCGATCAGGGCGTGCGCGCCGAGCGCCGAGGCCTGTTCGCCAAGAGCCCGCTCGGAGAAACCGGTGAAGATGACGACCCGGGCCCGGGGCGCCGTCCGGCGAATCACGGGTAACGCCGCGAGGCCGTCCATGATGGGCATGGCGACGTCGAGCAGGACGAGGTCGGGGTCGGTGCGCGCCACGATCTCAATTGCCTCGGCCCCGTCCCTGGCCCGGCCGACGATCACGAAATCGGGCTCCATGTCCAACAGGAGACAAACGAGATCGCGTACGCCGTCGGCATCGTCGGCCACCACGACGCGGACGGCATCCTGCGCACCCGGCTCTCCGTCCATATCCGACGTTCTACGCCGTGCCGGTACCACCCGCCCATCGTCATTCAGGATGGTTTCCGGAGCTAGCCCCCCAGCGAATCCCCCAAAAGGAGGACAGCCGTCTGCAAAGGGAGGGTGGTCATCGCCACCGGACACCCACAATCACACCTGTTCATAATCGCGAAACGATGCGGAAGGACTGTGCGTGGATTGTCATCGATGTCCGGCCGGCGGCAACACCGATGACGGCTGCCGGTAACCTTCGGCCACCCGAGGCGACGGCTCCGACGTCGGTCGTCGTACCGGCCCGCGGCCGGCCCACCCGTGCCAGCGGGGTGTCCACGGCGCCGCGCCCATCGGGCCTGCGGGGCCCAGGGGCCGGTGGGGGCCCATAAGGGCTATGTCCGCGTGCACCCACCCGCGAGGCCGGCCGGCCGCCTGTTCCGGGGCGGCCCCGGCAGCGCCATGTCCGCGTGCGCCCACGCGCAAGGTGCCCGGAGCAGGCCGCCGATGGCGGGACGCGCGGGTGCCCGGAGGCGCCCACGCGAGCCGCCCGCAGGCGGCTCTGCCGATGGTCAGGCTTCGCCGATGGCCAGGCTGATTGTGTCCGGATGCGCCCACACGCGAGATCCTGGCTGTTCGAGCGCACCGAGCGGCGCGAACGCCAGCCCGCGCGAACTCCTGGCCCGGCATCCACGGTGCCCTGTCCGTCGGTGGAGCCGCTCTCCGGTTCTGACCAGCAGGCCACGCCCCGGTCCTGACCAGCAGGGCCACGCGCCCCCTCCGGAGGCGGCGCCGGAAAAGACGGAACGAGCCGTCGCCGATGACGGAATATATCGTTATGAAAAGAACGCCGTGTCACCGTGGGCTGCGGGACACATCATGATGGACGGCGACCGGTGCGGCACCGTAAATATGTACCCGCCCGTGCCGGTACCCGTTCGGCCGTTCGTACCCGCCCGTGCCATCCACCCGTGCCTATCCACCGGCGAACAGCACGTCCACATCCGCTGGGACGGCGTCGCGGGCCGCCGCCCGCCGGGCGAAAGCCGTTATTCCCGCGAGCTGACGCCTCCCCAGGGAGAAATCCAGCGTGGTGAAGTACCGCGTCAGCGTCGCCACGTCGAAAACCTCCCAGCGCGCCGCGTGCCGGGCCACGGCGTCCACCTGGCGCAGCGCGAGATCGAGGCTGCCCCGGAAGGCGTCGTGCACCTCCTTGACCACCCCCGGGTAGGCCTGGGCGAAGTCGCGGCGCGCCGCCCACACCGCGAACACCATCGGCAGGCCCGACCAGTCCCGCCAGGCTGCGCCCAGGTCGACGACATGCAGCGGATGCGCGTCCCCGGCGTTCTCGGCGTCATAGGTGGCCCGCAGGGCCACATCGCCGATCAGTACGGCGGCGTCGGCCTCACGCAGCATCAGGGGAAGATCGGGAGGCATGACCGTGTAGGCCGGCCACAGCCCCAGCCGGTCCTCCAGCAGCATCTGCGCGAGCAGCACACTCGTCCGTGACGTCGAGCCCAGGGCCACCGACCGGATCCGCTCCACCGGCACGGCGCTGGCGAGCACCACCGACAGCACCGGGCCGTCGGAGCCGACCGCGATGTCCGGCAGGACGACAAGCTCGTCGGCGTGCCGCAGGTACTCGACCAGGCTGATCGGGCCGATGTCGAGATCGCCCGCCACCAGTGCCTCGTTGAGCCGGTCTGGAGTGTCCTTGGTCAGTTCGACGTCCAGTACCGCGCCGGAGTTCACCAGGCCCCAGTAGAGCGGGAGACAGTTGAGAAACTGGATGTGGCCGACCCGCGGCCGCCTGAAAACGGACGCCGGCACGGACGGGACCGACACCGGCACGGCGGGCACCGGCACGGCGGGCTGCGAGCTCTGAGTCGGCAGCGACGGCGGCACCGTGTGCCCGGCCTCCTGACTGGCCGCCTGCGTGACATCGCTGG
>NZ_CEVIVD010000174.1:802-3118 GCF_982290655.1 Protofrankia sp. CiP1_Cm_nod3 | reverse complement strand
TTATTTTCGTGACCTCAACGGCCGCTTGCGTGACATCGTACCGCTGCGTAACGTCACTCTGCGGTACAGAATCGTACTTTTCGGCGATATCAGGCTGGGATGCGGCGTTGTGTTCCCGGGTGGCGTCACGCTTTCTCGCGGAGTCGTGCTCCCGGGATGGCTCGCTGGTCAACGCAGCCAGCCGCGTCGTTGCTCCAGGGCATCGAGCACCGCCCGGCGCTGGCGGATCGCCAGCGGATAGCTCACCAGCCCGCTGAGGACCAGCGCGACGGCAAAACCGAGCAGCCAGTGCAGGCCCACGAGCAGCACGACCACCAGCACGGCGGCGAAGATGACGGTCCGCAAGGCGAAGTAACGGGCGTTGATGGCGAGCAGCCCCGGCCCGGACGGCCCCGCCCCGGGCTGCCCTGCCCCAGACGGTGACGGCCCGGACGACGGCGCCCCGTACGGCGACGATGATCCGTACGGCGGCAGCCCGGACGACCGCTGGCGCGATGCCCATCCTCGCCCGCCAGCCGTTCGCTTACGAAGATCCATAAATCCTCCCGGTCCCCGTACCGTTCTGTGGCCGGCGGCCGTCCCGCCGACGGCCGTCATCTCGACCGGCGGGCGCGCCGAGGTACCCAGCCGAGACGCTGCAGCAGGGACGGATACAGCCCCAGGCAGACGAACATCACCAGCAGGCCGAGCAGGCCGGCCGGCCCGATCGCCAGGCCGGCGAACCGCAGCAGCGCGTACGCGGCCACCCCTGGCAGCAGGATCGCCAGGAAGGCCAGCGTGAAGATGGAACCGATCCCCGCGGATCCCTCCGGCAGGACACGGCGCGCCGACGGAGCCGGCCGCGGCACCTGGCCGTCCCGGCTGTCCGGCCGGTCATCCAACCGGTCACCATCCATGATCACACCGCCTCCGGCCGAGCTCTGGGTCTTCTTGGCGTCCATCTTGGACGTTGGTGTCTTCTTGGGCGCCGATCAGGCGCTGATCTCCTGGGGAAGGTCCCGGCGGGTAGGGTCGGGGCCGTCGAACTCGCGGATCACGCGATACCGGGTGTCCCGCTCCACCGGGCGGAAGCCGGCGTCCCTGATCACCTCGAGCAGGTCCTCCCGGGTCATCGTGTCCGGCGTCCCGAAGCCGTCGGCGTCATGAGTGATCTTGTATTCGACGACGGAGCCGTCCAGGTCGTCCGCGCCGAAGTTCAGGGCGAGCTGGGCGGTGGTCAGGCCGTGCATCACCCAGAAGCACTTGACGTGATCGACGTTGTCGAAGAGCAGCCGGGACACCGCGAACGTCTTCAGCGCCTCGGCCCCGGTCGCCATCGGCTGGTTCATGAGCCGGTTGCGTGGGTCACCGGCCGCGTCATGCTGGAAGCGCAGCGGGATGAACACCACGAACCCGCCGGTCTCGTCCTGTAGCTCGCGCAGCCGCAGCACGTGGTCGACCCGGTGCCGCGGCTGTTCGATGTGGCCGTAGAGCATGGTGGCCGGCGTCCGCAGGCCCTTGGAGTGGGCCAGGCGGTGGATGCGCGACCAGTCCTCCCAGTGCGTCTCGTGGCCCACGATGTGCTGGCGGACCTCCCAGTCGAAGATCTCCGCCCCGCCTCCGGTCAGCGACTCCAGGCCGGCGTCGATCAGCTCGTCGAGGATCTCCGCCGCGGGCAGGCCGCTGATCTTCTCGAACCAGTGGATCTCGGTGGCCGTGAACGCCTTGAGTGCCACCCCCGGCAGCGCCTTCGACAGCTCACGCAGCGAACGCGGGTAGTAGCGCCACGGCAGGGTGGGATGCAGGCCGTTGACGATGTGCAGCTCGGTGATGCCGGCAGGCTCCATCGCTCTGGCCAGCCGCACGGCCTCTTCGATGCGCATCGTGTACGCGTCGGCCTCGCCCGGTTTGCGCTGGAACGAGCAGTAGGCGCAGGATGCCGCGCACACGTTTGTGAGGTTCAGGTGCCGGTTGACGTTGAAGTACGTCGCGTCCCCGTTCTTGCGGACGCGGACGGAGTGCGCCAGCTCCCCCAGCCAGGCCAGCTCGTCGCTGGCGTAGAGCGCCTCGCCGTCCGCCCGGCTGAGCCGTTCGCCGGCGTGTACCTTCGACTCGATCTCCCGCTTGAGCCCGACGTCCATAAGCACGAGGGTAGTCCCGCCCGGCGCGGCGTCCCGCCGACATGTGACCCGTGGCGCCTCGAAGCCACGGGCTATGGGCACGGGCCTGCGACCCACGCGGCCGGCCCGGGGACCGAGCCGGCCGTGCCCGGTTGGGCCAGCGGGACCCGCCGGAAATCCCACCGGACACGGCGGCTTGGTGGCCAGATGAGCCAGG
>NZ_CEVIVD010000174.1:0-459 GCF_982290655.1 Protofrankia sp. CiP1_Cm_nod3 | reverse complement strand
ATGGGCCGGGTGGCTAGGCCAGGCTGTCTCCGGGCGAGACGCCGGCGAGGAGTGCGCGGACCTCCGCCTCCTGGTAGCGCCGGTGGCCACCGAGGGTACGGATCGAGGTCAGTTTCCCGGTCTTGGCCCAGCGGGTCACCGTCTTCGGGTCGACCCGGAACATGCTCGCCACCTCGGCCGGTGTCAGCAGAGGAGCGGATTGTGGTGTTGGTGTCGTTGTCATGGAGCCTCCTGTCACAGAGCGTTGACAGTCAATATACAGAAGGTTCTTGCTTCAGTGGTAATTCGGGCGTGACACATCGGGGTCATGTGGTGACTAGTCCGCTCACGTCCGCATGAGTGAGAACACGTTCAGTGACCAAACGCCTGCGAGGATAATAGGGAGGAGATCATCACGGCGCACGACCAACCACCGCTTCCGCCGGCTGTCAGCTCCCCCAGCCACCGGCTCCCCCAGTC
>NZ_CEVIVD010000173.1:8045-10151 GCF_982290655.1 Protofrankia sp. CiP1_Cm_nod3 | reverse complement strand
GGCGCGCTCGCCCGCGAACGCGCCCGCCATCCCGGTCTGCGCTACACCTACGGACGCCCGCTCGGCCCGCATCCGACGTTGCTGACGGCGCTCGACGAGCGCATCGACGCGGTCTGCCCGCGCGCCGAGCGGGCGAAGGTGACCGTGCTGCTGGTCAGCCGGGGCTCCACCGACCCGGACGCCAACGCCGAGATCGCCAAGGTCGCCCGGCTGCTGTGGGAGGGACGCGGGTTCGCCGGTGTCGAACCGGCGTTCATCAGCCTGGCCGAGCCGGGCGTGCCCGCCGGCCTGGAGCGCTGCCGCCGGCTGGGAGCGTCCCGGATCGTGGTGGCGCCCTACTTCCTGTTCACCGGCGTCCTGCCGGAGCGGGTGGTCGCCCAGGCCACCGCCTGGGCCGCCGAGCACCCGGGCGTCGACGTGCGCTGCGCGGGCCTGCTCGGCGACAGCGACGCCCTGGTGGACCTGGTGTTCGAGCGCTTCGCCGAGGCACTGGCCGGGGACATCCGGATGAACTGCGACACCTGCCTGTACCGGGTCGCGCTGCCCGGCTTCGAGCACCGGGTGGCCGCCCCCCAGGCCCCCCACGACCATCCGGACGACCCGACGCATCCGCACGGACACCATGATCACCACCGCGGTCACAGCCACGAACATGGTCACGGGCATCACCGGCATGCCTCCCACGCGTCCTGAGCGGCCGGCGCCCATGCCCGCCCCGGTCACGCCGGGTACAGGAGCCGACCGGTAGGCGCCTCCGCTCGACCTCCGACCGCCCCTGCCCGGTCCCGGCCGGGCCACGGCCTGGCCGGGACCGTCCGCGGCTACCGCACCTGGCGGTCGAAGGGGGCCTGGGACGGCACGGGCGGGTCGTAGCTGGTCACCACCACGTCCCAGCTACGCCGGGCGGACGCGTTCAGGCTGATGTCACGCCGGGTGGCCAGCCGCAGAACGCGGAAATCACCGCCGAACAGGTCGCGCACGAACGGCGTGTCGCTGTTGGTCATGGTGATGAAAACTCCCCGGTCGGCCGCGCGACGCATCGCCTTGTAAAGCCGCACCTGGTCGTCCGCCCCGAACTGGCCGGCGGTGTACCGTCTGAAATCAGACCAGCCGCCGAGTGGTACGTACGGCGGGTCGCAGTACACCCAGTCACCCGTTTCGGCGTCGTCGATCGCCTGTTCGAAGTCGGCCACCCTGACAACGGCGCCGCTCAGCGCCCTGGCGGCCCGCAGAAACGTCGTCCGATTGTAGTAGGGCCGGTCGTAGGCTCCGTACGGCGTGTTGAACTCGTTGCGACGGTTCACCCGCCACAGCCCCCGGAAGCTCGTCTTGTTGAGGTAGACGACCCGGGCGGCCCGTTCGAGGTCACTGAGATCCCGGGGACGCTGCCGGCGCACGTGTTCGAAGTGTTCGGGAGTGTTGGGCATCTCGTCGAGCCGCGCCATGACCGACTCCGGATCCCCGGCGACGACCCGGAAACAGACGACGAGTTCTTCGTTCGCGTCGGAGAGAACAGCGCGGCGAGGCCCCAGTTCGAAGAACACCGCGCCACTACCGAGAAAGGGCTCCCGGTACGAGCCGGTGAACTCCGGCGCCAGCCCCACGAGCGCGCTCGCGTACCTGCTCTTGCCCCCGGCCCACTTCAGGAACGGCTTCTCGCCGGGGATACGACTGGTGGTCCGCAGACCCGTCGGCTGCACACGTCAAGACTACGGGTTCCGTGCGACAGGGCCCGACGGCGCTCCGCGACCCGCGGCTGCACCTCAACGATCTTCGCCGTGTACCCACGAACCGCGGAACCCGGGCTCTCCACAGCGTGCCCTGGTGTCGGAAATCCGACACCACATGAGAGCCCCAGACGGAAGATCTGATTACTTTCAGTAAGAAATTCGATCGACCGGTTCGGATCAAGACTTGTCAGTGATCTCTTGGTCACAAGGGTGACATCGGCGGGATGGCATCTTCGGGGACGCCCTCCCCATGGCAGTCATGAAGCGCCGGGAACGCGGTGATCGCTGGAGGTGGGCGCGCCCACCTCCAGCATGCTCCGACGCGCCGGCGGCATCCGTCCAGGCCACGCCACTCCGATCGTGGCCGGAGACGACC
>NZ_CEVIVD010000173.1:6908-7551 GCF_982290655.1 Protofrankia sp. CiP1_Cm_nod3 | reverse complement strand
TGGCAGCAGGTGGACAGGTGCTGTACGCGGACGGTGGCAAACGTCCCCGAGAGCCGGCCGGGTGGAAACGGCCAGATTGGGGTTTACTGAGAGCTCACCGAGCACCATGAGCGTTGTTCAGAAGCTGCGATCAGATGTTCTGGATCATACGCCTGCGCAGGTCAGGGCGTTACCGGGCCCTGATCGGGACCCGTGAACAACGCTTCATGAGATGATCCTGTTTTATCGGTCGCCGAGCGGGATGCCCGGTGGACGCGGTGCCGGTTTCGTACCGGTGCCGGCCTGTTCCCGACAGGGACCATGAATACTACGTGCGGCGGTAGGAGCCCGGCCATCCGCGAGCTCGTCGGTTATGGAATTGCTCACCGCGGGCCGGCCCCATCCGATGGAACACCCGCGGTCTGACGTACCCGACCCCATATCGCCGTACTGGAATGGCCACCCGACGCGCGATCTGGAACAAGGCTGCCGGTCCGTCCACCGCGGCCTGGACACAGCGCCGACACCTGGCTCCGCTATGCCGTCACACCGCGGGGGCGGCCACGCCGGCAAATTCCTGCCAAATATCTGCGTGTAACATCCGAAGCGAAAGGAAACCATTCGGCATGGCTCATTGGAAAAACATCTCCGGCGCTCTCACGGC
>NZ_CEVIVD010000173.1:0-6485 GCF_982290655.1 Protofrankia sp. CiP1_Cm_nod3 | reverse complement strand
GGGTAAGGACCCGCCAGCCACGTCACGCGCGCTCTCCCCGGGTCCGTGCACGGACCCGGGGAGAGCGCGATCCGATGGCACAGGCCGAAACACGCGCCCGGGCATCACCACGGATGTGCTTCAGGTACGGAGAAGCTGGGAAGGGGAGATGGTCAGCGGGAACGGCGCGGTGACCGTCAGGACCTCGTCACCGTGGACTGCGCCGACCTCGAAGTACTCGGCCCCGGTGAGCGCGAGGGTGGTGATCGAGGGGCTGTCGGCGTCGACGATCCAGTAGTGGGGGACGCCGAGACGGGCGTAGACGTCGCGTTTGAGCAGCCGGTCGATGCCCAGGCTGCTGGGGGAGAGAACCTCGACGACCAGCACCGGGACAGCCAGGTAGCGTTCGCCGCGCACGAGGTCGTCATGGCGGACCACGCACACGTCCGGCTGGACGCTGGTGTGCCGCCCCTTGCGCACATCCGGCGTCGGCCCGAACACGACCAGGTCCGCCGGGTCTTCGCGGTTGACCGCCTCGCGGTTGGCTGCCTCAAGGATGATCGCGAGGTTCAGGCAGGCGCGCTGATGTTCCCAGCGGGGCGCCGGGCTCACCAGGAGCACTCCGTCCACCAGCTCGTAGCGCCGACCGTCGTCGGGCATCTCCTCCAGATCGTCGACGGTGAACCCGTCGTCCCGGATCGGAAGATCCTCGTAGGCGACCGCCATGACCACCATGATGAGCTCCTCTCAGTCACAACGCCAGACTGATCGCCACACACCCTCCGCACCAGACCGTACAACGATCTGTGGATAACCTGTTGTTGTCCACAGGTAATCCCAACTGTCAGTTATGAAACACCGTCAGTTATGACACCAGTCATGACACGAGGCAGGGAGCGCACGCGCCTCGCCGGGCGGGACGGGTGTATCGGGGGCGTTCGCCGATCATGGCGGCGCCGTGCCTGCCCCGGGGCGCCGCGCGACGGCGACGCGCCCGGGGCAGGCAGGCGTACGGGACGGCGTTCAGGACGCCGTGACCTCACGGGTCACCCGTGAGTCCCACGGACACCAGTGGGCCCCGGGGAGGAACGCCCCACCGGCCTCGTCCAGGTGCTCCTCGACATAGTCCATGTTGGCGTCACATACCTCGATCGCCATGTCGAAGAACCATATGGTGTCCGGATCGAGATGGAAGCTGTACTTCGGGTTGTAGGGCTTCGGCTGCTTCCTGATCCTCCCTACGACGTGCACCTTCTCCTTCTCCGTGCCGGAAATGATGTTGCGGGCATGGGTGATCTTTTCGGGGTCCGTGAGCTCGAAGACGAACTCCTGCCCCGGGCGCTCCGTGAACGCGAAATAGGCCATGAAAAACTCCTGTTCGTCCTGACGGCATGAATAAACCGAATGGCCCGTCACGGCACCGCCCGGCCGGTCGGCCGAGCCGATGTTGGCGGTCGCGACGCGCGTCCGTCAACACTCCCACAGGTACCGTGAGATCGGGCTGTCTCGTGCTCGGACGGCCCAGGCGACCAATCAGCCGAGCTCTGGGCACGCCATTCTCCAGCGGCGGTGGAAAATTGCGATGTGTTGTGCCACCGTGGCCGGTGCGACCGGATTCATCGACGGATCGGAACAGCACGGCCGCGCGCCAGATGCTCTGGCGGCACTACGACAGCGACAACAACGAGATCCAGCAGGACGATCACCACCGACGGGTTCCCGGAGCTCGACGGCGCGCCCGGCGGCACGCTCGACTCCTATCGGATCCTCGCCCACGCGCTGGAGGAGAACGGCGGCCGGGTGGAGCTGCGCCATCCCACGGTCTGCTTCGTCCCCTCGGTCAGCGCGGTCGCCGTCCGTGACCTCGACCGGCAGGCCAATCTGTACACGAACATCAACGATCTTCCGCCGGATGACAGCGAACTGGACGACTTCGTCTGCTCCACCACCAACACCGGCCACACGGCCATCACAGCGGAACTGTCCACCTGGCTCCTGGACCGTCTCCCGGACTGATCCCGCCCCACCCGACGACCACGGCGAGGCGCACACCCTTCCCGGCCGGCGTGCGCCCCACCGCCGTCCGCCGGAGCCCTCGGCGGACGGCGGTGAAATTAGCTATACTTCTAGCCATGTCGATCGTGGAACAGATGCCGCTGGCAGAGGTGAAGAACAGGCTCTCGGAGGTGGTGGACAGCGTCGAACGTGAGCACGGCCGTGTTGTGATCACCAGGCATGGCAGGCCTGCCGCGATCGTCATCAGTGTCGACGACCTGGAGTCACTGGAGGAAACCCTCGACGTCATGGCCAGCACCCGTCTGATGGCCGACATCCGGGAAGCCCTCGACGATCTCGAGGACGCGGGGGCGACCGTCCTGAGCAAGGAGGACGCGCTCCGCCTCGCGACCGGCCGGTGAGCGCCCCCTACGAGATCGCCTTCACCGCGCCCGCGCGGCGTGCCCTGCGCCGTCTGCCCGAGAAGGTCGCCACCGCCGTCGTCGAGTTCCTGTACGGATCACTGGCGGCCAACCCGCACCGTGTGGGTAAGCCGCTCCAGCTTCAACTCGCCGGTCTGTACAGCGCGCGACGCGGCGACTACCGCATTGTTTATCGGATCAACACCGACGACCACCACGTCGACATCGTCGCCATTGAGCACCGCGCCGACGTCTACCGGCCGCGAGGATAGACATGCCCCGCCGCCGGTCAGGGGGAGACGGCGAGACGGAGGCGGTCGCGGCGGCGGGCGAGCAGGCGGTCGGCGAGGGCGTCGGCGAGTTCGATGTCGTCCAGCGACGCGCGGGTGCGTTCCTGGACGTCGAGGAGCGCGGCGAGCAGTTCCGCGGACAGGCGGGTCCGGTCGGCCACCCGGGCCACGCTCGGCGGCAGCGGCCGAGGGGACGACGGCGGTGACCCGGCCCGGGACCCGGGCCCGGGGATAGGGGCCGACGGGCGGGGTGCGCGGGCGACAGGGACAGCGGCGACGCGATCGGGGTCTCCCTCCCCGAAGGGGGCCTGGTCTTCCAGTGCGCGGGCGACAGGGACAGCGGCGACGGGGACGCCGGTGACGACGGTGTCGGTACCCCGCCGCCAGCGGTGCTGCGGGTGCGGGCGACGGGGCCGGTTGCGCAGGTCCATGCATCCACTAACGGCCATGGGGCCCCCCGGATCAACCCTTGACATCAGGGCTGCCTGGCAGACCCCCGGTTACCCACAGCTGGTCCCCAGCGGCGCGGTGGATACCCACCGCGCCATGAACAGCGTTATCCACATTTTCAGGAGCGTGTGACCGTTCTCACATTCGATGGGACAATTGCGAACGGATCATCCGACGGGGGTGGACGTACCGGTTGCGTCGCCCGCGGCACCAGCGCCACCCACGTCGGTACCGCCGGCACCCCCGCTGCCGTCAGGCTCCCGCGACTCCCGTTGCGCCTCCCGCGCCGCGCCCGTCGCAGCCGTCAGCCCCTGGGAGCCTGAGCGGCCCGTCACGCCGGCGGATCCGCGCCGCGCCGCGGCCTGCCACGGCGACACCACACCGGCGGTTCCCACCGGCTCGGTGGCCTCCCAGACCTGCCGCCAGTGTGCCTTCCGGGCGGCCCGCGCGGCCCGGGCCGGTACCGCCGGGCGCTCCCGCGCCGCGCGCAGCGAGTCCCACCAGGACGTAGCGTCCTCGTCGATCAGCCGGGACACCTCGGCGAAGATACGGCCGGTGAAGGAACGCAGGTCGCTGTCGGCGGGATACAGCGGCCGACCGAACCGCACCGACACCCCGGGCCGGCCCGGGACCGTCCACGCCCGGCCCCGCGGCATCGCGGCGAAACCGCCGCGGATACCCACCGGTACCACCGGCACCCCGCAGGTGATCGCCAGATGCGCCGCGCCGAACCGGAACCGGGCGAGCTGGCCGTCCTTCGTCCTGGTCCCCTCCGGAAAAATGACCAGATTCCAGCCGGCGGCGAGCAGGTCGGCGGGTGCGCTCGACGGCGCCCCGCCGCGGCGTTCGATCGGCACGGTCGCGAACAGGAAGGCCGTGCCCAGGCCCCGCCACCAGCTGTCGAAGAAGTAGTCGGCGGCGGCGGCCACCGCCGTGTGGTCCCGGATGTCCCGCGGCAGCGCGCACAGCAGCAGCGGCGCGTCCAGATGGCTGGAATGGTTCGACACGAAGACCGCGGGCGTGCGCAGCCCCTCGAGCGCGTCCAGCCCGGCCACCGACAGGGACAGGTTCGCGTCCAGCATGGGGCGCATCCCGAGCTCCAGCGCGGCGACCCGGGCCGCCCGCATCGCGGGTGTGCGCGCCCACGCGGTGGGGAACTCCCGGCCCCGCGGCGCCGGCTGGTACGGCCGCGCCGAGGCGGGCACCGGTGGGCGCGACGCCCACCGCCAGCCGCGGGCCATCTCACGCAGCCCGATCCCGGCCGGGCGCTGCCGGCCGCCCGGCGCCGTCACCGCACGTCCGCGATGGCGTACGGCGGGGAGTGCAGGTAGGTCAGGGACGGGTTGCGCCCCACCGTGGACGAGATCATCTCAAGCGCGTCGGCCAGCGTGGACGCGGCCCGGAAACCCATCCGCGCGCAGGCCGCCCGGTCACCGCCGACCCACACCACGTCCCCGAGATGGTCCAGGGCGTGCGCACCCCAGTACCACATGTAGAACGGGTGCACACCGTGATAGGCGTGGGACGTCCGGTACAGGTGGGTGTACCAGGGGTCGGTGGCGTACTGCTTCTCGAAGGTCGCCTCGATCGTCGCCGGGTCGGTGGACTCGGCGAGCACCTCCTCGAAGAAGTCCACATACGACGGATGGTGCAGCTGGGAGAACTCCGGCGTCACCGGATGGTAGAGGATCATCGCGCCGCCGCGGCGCACCAGCGGCCGGCCCCGGTACATGTTGAAGAAGTACCCCAGGCCCAGGCACATCGCGAGAATCGGGTTCATCACCGAATTGACGTTGTACGGCCCGAGATACGGCAGGCCGACGACGAGGACGTCGCTCTGCCCGTCGACCTCGACAAGCTGCTGGCGGTGCACGTTGGCCAGCGTCTTCGCGTGCACGGCCTCGGTCTCACCGGCGTGCACCCCGGTCACCCCGTAGTCCGCGACCAGGTCCTGGAAGATCCGGCGGCGGGGCCGCGTCGGCATGGCGGCCAGCCCCCGCGACAGCCCGAACGCCATCGCCTGGTCGCGCACGGACCACTCCCACTCCCGTCTGGTGAGGAATCCGTATCGGGCCGGGAACGCGGCGTTGTTCACCGTCGTCTCCACCGTGAAGATCTTCAGGTGGTCGGCGAGCAGCCGGCCCATCCGCCACGCCGAGGAGTGCATGGCCGACCGGGTGTGGTCCATGAACGACCGCGAGTGCACCATCGTGTGGCTGTTGTGATGGTGGCGCAGGCTGTTGTAGGAGGCCAGCCCGATCGGCACCGACTTGTGCCCGCCGTCCATCGCCACCAGGTTGACGTTGACGTAGACCAGCAGGTCCGACTCGGCGGCCCGCCGGTTGATCTCGACGTCCTCGCCGTTCTCGGTCAGGCCGACGTGCAGCAGGTTGTCCCTGTCCTCGGCGTCGTGGTTGTAGAGGCTGTCCGGCCAGAACGAGCGGAACACCCGCTCCCCGACGGCCCGCTCGATCTCGGCGGCGGTCATCCGGCGGTGCAGGGCGTTCGCCACGATGAGCACCACGTCATCGACCCCGGCCTCGGCCGCGAGCGTCAGCACCTGCTCGATCACCCGCTGGCGGATGTCGGGCCGGCGCATCGGCGGCAGCGGGATCGACAGGTCGTCGAAGGCGATCGTCAGCCGCATCCCCGGCCGCAGCAGCGCCCGCAGCGGCTCGCTGTTCTCCGGCTCGGCCAACGCCCGGCTGATCGCCGCGTCGACGTCTGCCAGCGCCGGCAGCGACTCCGGCGGGTAGACCACCCGGGTACCCAGCGGAAAGCGTTCCAGCCCGAACGCCTCACCCTGGTGGACGAGCAGCGGAGGAGTCCGCTCATCGACTTCGAGCACGAACCCCGGTCTCACCTGTGCGATCCCCTTACGCGCGGTTTCAGCCGAACGACACTGGGTTGTCGTCGGCGTCCTGAAATAAGCGTCTCAGCAGACGCCATAGTGCCTGCGAACAGGCCCCGTCCGCCTCTTCTACGCCCTGTCACGTTCCGTGTCCCGTCACGGCGTCATCAGGTCGAAGGCAACCTTGACCGCTCCCAGCCGGCCGGCGGACAGCGCATGGTCCAGCGCGTCCCGCCAGCGGTCCAGCGGATAGGTGGCCGACACGATCCCGTCCAGCGGCGCGGACGCGGCGAGCTCGAGGGCCCGGTCGAAGTCCGCCCGCTGACGGGGCTGCCCGCTCACCTGCCCGTTCACCTGGCCGTCCGGACGGCCGTCCGGACGAGCGGCCGGCCGTACGGCCGCGCCGGCGGACGAGGCGTAGGCGCCGACCAGCTCCAGCTCGCGGAACCACAGCGGGGTCAGGTCCACCGAGCCGGTGGGCACTCCCGACAGCACCAC
>NZ_CEVIVD010000172.1:6500-9850 GCF_982290655.1 Protofrankia sp. CiP1_Cm_nod3 | reverse complement strand
GAACCGGGGGCCGAACCGGGGCTGAACCGGGGAAGGACCGCGCCGGGGCCGAGGATGCCGAGCGGGCCGGGACCGGCGACGACGGCACCAGCGGGCGGCGCGTCGACCAGCTCGGCGAACGTCACGTCCACGGCACCTCCCGGCCGCCGGTCATCAGTGGCCACCGGGTCCGGAGGATCTATGGTGACACGACCGAAGTCATGAAAGAACCTACCGGCCGTGACATCCCCGTGCCGGCCACATCACGGCCCCATTCCGGAACCCGTCAACCTGTTCGAGGCAAAATCCTGCAGGAATTATCGAGCTGGTTGTTCCGTCCTGATGCCGGGCTGGTGCGGGGGCCCGTACCGGCTGGCTGGCCCGGGCGCGTGCGGGCACCTGCGGGCCCGGCCGTCCGCCGGGCTGCTCACCCGAGGCCGCCCGGCCGTTGCCGGCCACATCTCACCAGGCTGTCAGCCCCCCGCCACGGCCGCCGCCATCCCCGCCTTGGCGATCTCCGGGTTGCCGAGGTCCTCGTGCCGACTCTACGGCTCGCACTCACAGCGGGCCGGAAGCTCACCGCGGAGAACCTTCAGGCACGCTGAACTCGCGGCGCTCAGCACGCGTCAGCCGGGGCGTCAACCGGGGCGTCGACCGGGAAGCCCGCGGATGCGAGAAGCCCCCGCACGAGGGAGGATTGTGCACGGGTGCCACAGACGAATCACGGACCGTGGCCCCGATGCGCAACACAATCTTGGGAGGAGCAGATGTCCGTTCATGAAGCAGCGGAACGGAAGGGCGTCGACAACACCGCCGTCCGCCCGTTTCAGATCGGTTTTCCGGAGGCGGAGCTCGCCGAGCTGCGCAGGCGCATAAACGCGACCAGGTGGCCCGAACGCGAGACGGTCACCGACGACTCGCAGGGCGTGCCGCTCGCGACGGTGCAGGAGCTCGCGCGCTACTGGGGGACGGACTACGACTGGCGCAGGTGCGAGGCGAGACTGAACGCCCTGCCGAACTTCATGACCGAAATCGACGGGCTTGACATTCATTTCATTCACGTCCGCTCCCCGCACGAGAACGCCCTGCCACTGATCGTCACACACGGGTGGCCCGGCTCGGTCATCGAACAGCTTAAGATCATCGAGCCGCTTACCAATCCCACCGCATATGGCGCGAGCGGGGCGGACGCGTTCCATCTGGTGATTCCCTCGTTGCCGGGCTACGGGTTCTCGGGCAAGCCGGCCACCACCGGGTGGAATCCCGCCCGTATCGCACGTGCCTGGGTGGTGCTGATGAAGCGCCTCGGATACACCCGGTTCGTGGCGCAGGGCGGCGACTGGGGCGCGGCTGTCACGCAGGCGATGGGTGAACAGGCAGCTCCGGAGCTGCTCGGCATTCACTCCAACATGGCCGGTACCGCTCCAGCCGGTCTCGCAAAGGCGTTCCAGCGCGGCGACCCGCCGCCATCGGGCCTCTCGGCCGAGGAGAACCGCGCCTACGAGCAGCTGAGGAACTTCTACGCGACGCACGCGGCCTACGCGCTCCTCATGGCGACCCGCCCGCAGACGTTGTACGGGCTGGCGGACTCACCCGTCGATCTGGCGGCGTTTGTTCTTGACCACGGCGACGGCACCGGCCAGCCCGGGCTCGTAGAACAGGTCGTTCAGGGGCACTCGCCGGGCGACCTTACACGGGACGACATCCTCGACAACATCACGCTCTACTGGCTGACGAACACCGGGGTCTCCTCGGCTCGTCTCTACTGGGAGAACAAGGCGGACTTCTTCGACGCCAAGAACATCTCCGTCCCGTTTGCTATAAGCGTCTTTCCCGACGAGTTCTACCAGCCGCCGCGGAGCTGGGCGGAGCGCGCGTACCCCCACAACCTCGTCCATTACAACAGGCTCGGCCGGGGCGGCCACTTCGCGGCCTGGGAACAGCCGCGACTCTTTTCAGAAGAGGTCCGCTTCGGCTTCCGGCCGGTGCGCAAGGAGGCGGCGTAGGAGCAGCCGCACACAGCCCGGACACACCGGTCGTCCGCAGCGGCCAGTCGCGAGGAACTCATCATCCCCCACCCCGGTTCCCCGCCACCATCGCCGCCCTCACCACCGTCCGGGCTGCCGGGATGCCCACCGGGGCCGCTCCGCCGTCGTCCGCGAGGTAGGGAAAATGAGCTGGGCCGGCCGGGAGATCCTCGTTCTAGTCGGCCAGGAGCAGGTTGTTGAGTTTGTCGGGGTCGAGGATCAGGTCGATCGTGGCGATACACTCCTCGATCACGGTGAGGCCGGCGACCGCGATGATGCCGGCCGATGTCCGGGCGACGATCCCGGCGGTGCCGTTGACCAGCGCCGGCTGGCAGTGCCGTGCGAAGCGTGGGCCCTGGACGGCGACCTGCCGTGCGACGTCCGTGGCACCGGTGAGCAGGGCGGGCACGGGCCGGGTGCGTGAGCCGGTGTCAACGCGGAACACGACGTCGGGATCCAGTACCGCGACGAGGGCGTCGAAGTCACCGGCGCGGGATGCCGCCAGAAACGCGGCCACGACCCTACGCTGCGTGGCGATATCGGCGTCCGGGACGGTCGGGCTGCCTCGCACCCGGCGTCGGGCGCGGCTGGCGAGCTGACGGGCCGCGGCGGGTGTCCGCCCGAGCATCGAGGCGATCTCCTCGAACGGTACGGCGAACATGTCGTGCAGGACGAACGCGAGCCGTTCGGACGGGGTGAGCGTTTCGAGCACGACGAGCAGGGCCAGGCCGACGGAGTCGGCAAGCAGCGTCTGCTGTTCCGGGCCGTCGCTGTCGTCGACGCTGACGACCGGCTCGGGTAGCCAGGTGCCGGCGTAGTCCTCCCGGCGGGCGTGGCGGGCACGCAGCATGTCGATGCACACCCGTCCCACGACCGTTGTCAGCCAGCCGCCGAGGTTGCCGATCGCATCGTCGTCGGAGCGGCTCAGGCGCAGCCACGCCTCCTGGACCGCGTCCTCGGCCTCGCTGCGCGAACCGAGCATGCGGTAGGCGACCGCGTGCAGCCGCGGGCGCTGTCGCTCGAACTGCTCGGCCTGCCAGGTCGCGTCGTCCACGGGCCACCGCTCCTTCGATCGAGCCTCTCCTGAGCAATGACGAATCCGGCGCCGCCGATGTGACGGGGCTGGCCGGCCGCATCTGGTCCGGCCCACCGGTCCCGGGTCCTGGAGGCCGTCGACAGCCGCACCGACGGGTGACGGGGGCGACAGTCACATCCGCCCGTCGGGATTCGACAGAGAGATGACGGCCGGACGGGCCGGCCCCGAGCCGGCGGCCACGGCGGCCGCACATGGAAGGGATCGTGAATTGGACGCAGCCACCAGTGGCGCGGGGGCCGAACGCCTGA
>NZ_CEVIVD010000172.1:5142-6204 GCF_982290655.1 Protofrankia sp. CiP1_Cm_nod3 | reverse complement strand
TGGGCGGCGTTCACCACGACGATTCGTAAAACGCAGGGCCTGCGTGGGGGCGCGGAATTCCTCCCGTGGCTGCTCGACGGCGCATCCGAGGGAACACAGGCCAACGTTCTCGGGATGCTGCCGCCACCCGTCAGGTTCCTCTACCACTGGATATGGGCGCCCAAATATTACCGCACGGTGGGCACCATCACATGAACGGATCATTCAGAAGGAGCGTAGCCATGAGGATCGTCGTTTTCGGCGCCAACGGGCCGACCGGCCGGCTGCTGACCGGACAGGCGCTGGCCGCCGGTCATCACGTCGCCGCGGTGACCAGGCGGCCGGCGGAATTCCCGGTCACGCATGAACGGCTCGACGTCGTGGAAGCCGACGCGTACGACGCGCGGGCCGTCGACCGAGCCGTCGAAGGCGCCGACGTCGTGCTGTCGACGCTCGGTGTGCCGTTCACCCGCAAGCCGGTCACCATCTACAGCGACGGCATCCGTAACATCACCGCCGCGATGGTGCGGCACGGGGTCAAGCGAGTGGCCGTGGTGAGCTCGAGCGCCGCCGAGCCGCACCATCACGCGGACGGCGGTTGCCTGCTGAACCGGGTTCTCCAGCCGTTGATCACAGCGACGATCGGAAAGACGACCTACGCCGACATGCGCCGCATGGAGGAATTCCTGCGCGGCAGCGGCCTCGACTGGACGGTCATGCGCCCCTCGGGCCTTTTCGACGCGCCCGGTGTGACGGACTACGAGCTTCACGAGGACCAGGCGCCGGGCGTCTTCACCAGCCGCACCGACCTTGCCGCGAGCCTGCTCGAACAGGCGGCCGATACCCGGTTCGTGCGCAAGGCCGCCGCGGTGACAACCTCCGAAGGCGCCCCCACGCTGTTCCAGCTGCTGCGCCGGGAGGCATTCAAACGGGACTGACATCCGGTGTGAACGATGCCCCGCCCAGGGCATCGTTCACACCTTCTGGAATCGGGAGCGACCGGGCTTATCCGAACGGCGTCACCGCACCGGAGGGGCCTGTGCCGCTCACTGATGAGAGCTTGCGCTCCAGTAATGGGTCGTG
>NZ_CEVIVD010000172.1:0-4872 GCF_982290655.1 Protofrankia sp. CiP1_Cm_nod3 | reverse complement strand
GGATGCCGTAAACGTTCCAGTCTTTCTGCGCATCAGAGGTGTAGACGGCGTCGCTCTCCGGAGAAATGCGCAGGCTATTGCTCCAGAAATATCCATCGGCGTAGAGATAAGGCGGAAGATCGTTATCCCAGTACTGGCCTTGCCCGCCGTTGCAGGAACTCAGCCAGACAGCGTTCCGGTCCGACTTGGCATCGGTTGTCAGACAGAGGCCCCTGGTCCGGCTGCTCAACTGGTGCTGGCCGTATGCATTGGCAGAACCAATCCAGTCCCAGTCCTGTGACTGCCAGCCATGGCAGGTGGCTGTGAAAACACCACTGCCTGTCGCCGAGGCCGTCAGGCAATCGCCATTGTACTGGCTTTGGTAGGTCCAGTAGGTAGTGGCCGCCGAGGCCTGGCCAGCCGTCATGGCAACGCCACAGACAGCCAGAGCCGCGGTAGCCAGCAGACCGGCAGCGGTTCGACGCAGACGTCTGATGCCGAGCTTTTTGCGCATACTTTTCCTTCCTCATGGTCAGCATTCCCGGAGCGCGTGCGGCGACAGCCAGGGCCGATATACAAGATCAGTTTCTCGGGGTGGCCGGTCGCCGGACGTTGCGCGCGCTCTCTCCTGTATCCGCCGGGGCCCCATCTGGCACTGCCGGAAAACCGCACGTTGTTGATGCCGGTTCTCGGTGCGGTTACCACCGGGACCTCGGTAGCGAGGACACGGCACATCGTGGCACCCACGATGCGGTCGTGTATTGAATAAACGCGCACCCCCGCAGCCCGGCTCGGCCAGCCTGTCGGTCTCGCGCCGCGGGCTCAGGCGGGAAGCCCGGTGCTCAACATGACGCTGGTGACCTCTCCGGGCATCCGGTCCCAACGCTCCCAGGGCCCCGGTCCGACGGGAGCGGCGTTGCGGTCGGTGAGGAAGCGGCGCGGGGTGGAGCCGGTCATGGCCTTGAACTCGCGGGCGAAGTGCGCCTGGTCACTGAACCCGCAGGTCGCAGCGATCTGCACCGGCGCCGTACCGGTGGCCAGCAGCCGCAGTGCGCGCCGTAGCCGCAGCACCCGTGCCGCCGCCTTGGGTGACAGGCCGATCTGCTCCCGGAAGCGGTTTTCCAGCTGACGTCGTCCCCAGCCGGTCCCCGCGGCCAGTCGGGCGATGGGGATCGTCCCGCCCGTACGGATCAGCTGCTGCCAGGCCCACACCACCCGCGGCGAGTGGACGGGCCCGCGGTCGATCCACTGCGCGAGCACCGTGTCCAGCAACGCGAACCGCTGCTCCCAGTCCGGCAGGGCCGCCAGTGCCCCGGTCAGGTCACGGACACCGCCACCAAGAAGATCACCCGGATCCACGACACGCTCGGCCACCTCGTGCATGGCCACACCGAACAGGGTGAACGCCACCCACGGCATGAGGACCACTTCCACCGCGTACAGGCTTCTGCTGTTCTCAACTATTTTGGCCCGCGTCTGGAGCCCGGCGAGAAAAGACGCGTAACTGTCCACCGCCACCCCTTCGCCAACGCCGCTCACGCGCAGTTCCTCGGCAAATCCCAGAACGAGGGTCACCGCACTGACAGGAATCTCTAATTTCCGCCGCGGGCGCAGCAGGTGCATCCGGTGCCCCCGGTAGAGATGCACTCCCGGGCGCAGCCGGGGATGCGGCCGGGCGAACGCGATCTCCGCATCCCCTGCAGGGCTGATAAAGTGCAGCATCCCCGTTCCTTCCGATCGGGACATGACATGGCATGGGTATCGCGAATCTCACCGGTGTGCGGGAAGCGCGGGTCACCGGTTCCGGGTGCGGAAGGTACGCCGATAGACGGCCGGCGAGACGCCGACGGAGGCGCGGAAATGCTGCCGGAGGGAGACGCCGGTGCCGAACCCAGCCTGTCGGGCGACGATGTCGATCGGCAGGTCGCTGCTTTCGAGAAGGTGCCGGGCGCGTTCCAGCCGCTGCCCGGTCAGCCACTGGCCGGGGGTCAGGCCGACTTCGTCGCGGAACCGCCGGGTGAAGGTGCGTACGCTCATGCCCGCGTGGGCGGCGAGCTCAGCCAGGGACAGCGGTTCCGGCAGCCGCTCGAGCGCCCAGGCGCGGGCGGGAGCGGTACTGGCGGTCGATGGCGGCGGGACGGGATGTTCGATGTACTGGGCCTGTCCCCCATCACGCCATGGCGGCACAACGCAGAGACGGGCCGCGCGGTTGGCGACCTCGCTGCCGTGGTCGCGACGGACGAGGTGCAGGCACAGATCGATGCCGGAGGCGGCACCCGCCGAGGTGAGCACATCGCCGTCGTCCACGAACAGCACGTCAGGATCGACCTTCACCCGGGGGAACATCCGCTGGAAGCGGTCGGCCTCAAACCAATGGGTGGTGGCCGGGCGGCCGTCGAGCAGGCCCGCGGCGGCCAGAAGGTACGAGGCTGTGCAGATCGACACGATGCGTGTACCCGCCGGGATGCCGGCAAGCGCGCCGGCTACCAGCTCGGGCAACCGCCCGGCCATGTTGATCTCGAGTGGATGGACGGGTGGGATGACGACGGTGTCCACCGCCGCGAGGACCCCGGCCGTGTGGTCGACGGCGATGCTGAACCCCGCATCGGTGCGGACCGGCCGGCCGTCGACGGTACAGACGATCACCTCGTAAAGCGGCTCGCCAGCTGACCCGATGGCGGCGGTGAAGATCCGCCCTGGAATGCCGAGTTCGAACGGGATGACTCCGTCCAGGGCGAGCACGGCGACCCGATGCATGGCCAGATCCTATCGGATGGTGTCTTGCGGGCCACTTCCGGCGGATCAGGTGCCGGGTCATCCTGACGTGGTGGTCCGGCTCCCCGCGTAGGGGAGGCGGAGACGGGGGCGTGCCGACGTGCCCGTTGGTTGTCCTGGTTCTCCTGGAAGGAACGCCGCGTGAAATCGATCGTGTACGAACGGATCGGGGGCTCCGATGTGCTGCGGCTGGTAGAGCGGGTGGAGCCCGAGCCGGGGCCGGGTCAGGTCCGGGTCCGCGTCGCCGTGTCGGGGGTGAACCCGACGGACTGGAAGGTGCGCCGGGGAGCGCTGGGCTCGTCGCTCCCGCCGGCCGGTCAGGTTCCCAACCAGGATGGCGCCGGCACCGTCGACGCGGTCGGCGAGGGAGTGGATCCCACGCGGATAGGACAACGCGTGTGGATCTGGGAGGCCACCTGGCAGCGGGCTGACGGCACCGCGCAGGAGGCGGTGGTACTACCCGCGCGCCAGGCGGTGCCGTTGCCTCCGGCTGCCTCGTTCGACCTCGGGGCGAGCCTCGGCATCCCGGCCCTGACCGCGCACCGCGCCCTCACCGTCCACCCGGACGGCCCGTCCGTCCTCGGACCATCGGCGCTGGCCGGCCGGACCGTGCTCGTCGCCGGCGGCGCGGGAGCGGTCGGGCACGCCGCGATCGAGCTGGCGCGCTGGGCCGGGGCGAACGTCGTCTCCACCGTCAGCTCTCCGCGGAAGGCAGCGTTGGCCTCCGCGGCCGGCGCGCACCATGTCATCAACTACCGCACGCCGGACGCGGCCGAAGCGATACGCAAGACCGCCCCCGACGGCGTCGACATAGTGGTCGAGGTGGACCCCGTCGTGAACGCCGCGCTCAACCAGCAGGTCATAGCCCCGAACGGGGTCATCGCCATCTACGCCGACACCAGCGGCTCCCAGCTGACCGTTCCCCTCCAGCCGCACATGTTCGCCAACACCCGCCTGCAGTTCGTGCTCGTCTACACGATGCCCGACACGGCGAAACACCAAGCCATCGAGGACGTGAACGCCGCCGTGGCCGCCGGCGCCCTGCGGACCGGCGAAGACGCCGGGCTGCCGCTGCACCGCTTCCCGCTGACCGGGACAGCCGCCGCGCACGACGCGGTCGAGGGCGGCGCGGTCGGGAAGGTCCTCATCGACATCCACCATGACGAACAACCGAAGCCACCGGCCTCGCGGTAATCACCGAACAGGGCCTGCGTCACCGCGACACGGACAATCCGGCCCTGTCCACGTCGCGGCGCCCTTCAGGAACCGTGCACCCGTAGAACGAGGAACAGCCCTGATGACCAGCCAGACAACAACAGAGCACCCCGACCGGCAAGGAGAGCACCCGGACGGGAAAGGGATGCCGGCGTTGCCCGCAAGCGCCCACCGGCTGTTCGCATCGGACCGGGAGGCAACCGTCGTGACGATCGACCCTGACGGTACGCCGCAGGCCTCGCTGGTGTGGATGGCCCTCGACAGAGGCAGCCTCGTCTTCGGCGTGGAGGAGCATCGCCGGAAAGTACGCAACCTGCGCCGGGACCCGCGAGCGACGGTCATCATCCACGACAACGAGCGAACCGCCGACGGAACCGCGGACGGCCTCACCCAATACCTCACCGTACGGGGCCGAGCAACCCTCCTCGGCCCAGGGATCCCACACGAATTCACCGCACTCATGGACACCCTGGCCCAGCGCTACCTCGGCACCGATGTCTACCCCTTCAGGAACCGCGGCTCCGAAACCGGAATGATCATTCGGATCGCGGTCGAGCGGGTCGGCGGCGTCGGCCCGTGGGCGGACTGACACAGCACCGTTGCACTCGCCCATTACCAGCGATCCTGACCCCGGACCCTCCCGTCAGCAGGAACCCATACGACCGGATCACAGAGACCTCAGACACCCCGGAACGGCTCCGGAGGAGCTGACACCCTCATCTTCGTCAAGCTGCTGGGGTGGCTGATCCGGTCGTCTGCCCTCCTCGTCGTTCCAGCCTCGTCCTCATGGCCGTCAGTCCCGAACGTTGTCCCGATCAAGAGGCAGATGTACGACCGCGCCGGATTTCCCCTGCTCCGGCGGCGGATCCTGCTCTCATGACACCGTCTGTCACCACTGGAATC
>NZ_CEVIVD010000171.1:9260-9725 GCF_982290655.1 Protofrankia sp. CiP1_Cm_nod3 | reverse complement strand
GGAGGCCCGGGCCGGGGCGCTCAACCCGAAGGACAGGCAGGAGGCGCTGCACCGCGTCCGCAACCAGATCGTCGCCTATGCGCGGGCGCATCCGGGGTTCCAGGTGCGGGCGAACTCCAGCCTGCTGCCCACCGAGTACGAGCTGGAGTTCGTCCAGCCGAGTTTCGGGCCCGGCGCGGCACCTGGTGACGATCCGATCACCGTCGATCGGCATGTCGTTCTGATACAGCTCGGCGCGGAGTTCCCGGAAACCCCGCCGCTGGTGTTCTGGCTGACGCCGGTCTTTCATCCGAACGTGTTCCCGAACTACGACTGCGACCAGGCCCGGGAACACGAGGCCCAGCAGGGGCTGGTGTGCCTCGGGGCGCTGGCCGAGTCCTACCGGCCGTCCCTGGACTTCGGTGAGCTCTGCCAGATCCTGGTGGACATGGCCGCGTTCCGTAACTACAGCCTGCTGGAGGACAG